>CAYSGL010000036.1:0-9308 GCA_964430725.1 uncultured Pseudobdellovibrionaceae bacterium | reverse complement strand
GTCGCTTAAGGCCGCTTCGATCGGCACGCCTTCTATATTCACGATACGCGGCTCGCGGCCCGTAAAGAGGGTACCTGAAATCGAGCGGGTGCGCTCGTCTGTTTCGACCGTCACGGTGATTTTCGTGCGCTGGTCGCTGCCTGCCGCTGTGCGGCTTTCAGATATCTGGATACCGCGTGAATCGGCAATCGCCATCACGTTGACCATATTGACCGTATCCATTTGCGGTTTCAGCACATTGGCAACCAGCGCCTGTACCAAAGGCTTGACGTTCAGTTCGGTCACCGATCCTTCAAACGCGATATCGATTTTGCGAATGGCGTGCTCGGTAATCTGTCCGGCAAAGCTGCCGAGCTGTTCGGCGAGCTTCATATAATATTTCAGGCGCGGCGCATCTTCGGCGGAAATAGACGGCATGTTCAGCGCGTTGGTAATCGCACCGCTGGTGAGGAAATCGGCCATTTGTTCGGCGACCTGAATGGCGACATTCACCTGCGCTTCGTCTGTTGATGCCCCGAGGTGCGGTGTGCAGATCAGTTTTTCATGCCCGAACAGAATATTATCTTTTGCCGGTTCGTCTTCGAACACGTCGAGCGCGGCACCGGCAACTTTACCGCTATCCAGCGCCGCTTTCAGATCGGCCTCCACAACAAGGCCGCCCCGCGCACAGTTTATGATGCGCACACCGTCCTTCATTTTCGCAATCGAATTCTTATTGATAATATTCTTTGTTTTTTCATTTTTAGGGACATGCAGGGTGATGAAATCGGCCTTGGCGAAAAGCTCGTCCAGCTCGACCTTTTTTACGCCCAGCTCAACGGCCCGCTCTTCGGTCAAGAACGGATCGAAAGCCATCACGTTCATCTTCAGGCCGATTGCACGGTCAGCGACGATAGAGCCGATATTGCCGCAGCCAATCACACCGAGCGTTTTGTTATACAGCTCGACCCCCATAAATTTGTTTTTCTCCCACTTGCCCGCATGGGTAGACGCGGAGGCTTGGGGGATATCGCGCGCGAGCGCGAACATCATGGCAATCGCGTGCTCGGCGGTGGTAATGGAATTGCCGAACGGCGTGTTCATTACAATTACACCGTGATTGGTCGCCTCTTTTATATCGACATTATCCACGCCGATACCGGCGCGGCCAATGACTTTCAGATTTTTCGCCGCCGCAAGAACGGCAGGCGTAACAGTCGTGCTGGAGCGAATAGCCAGCCCGTCATAATCACCGATAATCTGGATTAATTCTTCTTCGGTCTTGCCGGTGATGACATCAACGGCACAGCCTTTTTTTTCGAAAATTTCCGCCGCAAGCGGATTCATTTTGTCCGAGATAAGGACGCGGGGTTTGCTCATTTTTGACCTCCTGATTTTGTCTTGTTCAGGCAAACAGGCCTCCTTGATATCAGGAGACCTGTTAAAAATCAAAAGGAGTCTTGAAAGTTTACGCCGCCTTTTTTAAGTCCTGCGCCAGTGTTTCCGCATAAGCCCAATCCAGCCACGGGGTGAGCGCCGCCACATCGGATGCTTCCACCGTCGCGCCACACCAGATGCGCAGACCCGGCGCCGCGTCGCGGTGCGAGGCAATATCATAGGCCGCGCCCTCTTTTTCCAAGCGCTTGGTGAAGGCTTTCACAAACGCCTGCTGGTCGTCGTGCGAGAGCGAGGCCACTTGCGGATCGACGATTTTCAAACACACCGAGGTGGTCGAGCGCGTATGGGGCGCCTCCGCCAGAAAATCGACCCACGGCGTTCTGGCAACCCACGCATCCAGCACGGCAAAATTATCTTGCGAGCGCTTGATAGTGGTTTTGACGCCGCCCAACGATTCAACCCATTTCAGTGCATCGAGGCAATCTTCGACCGCCAGCATAGAGGGTGTGTTGATGGTTTCCCCCGCGAACACACCGGCAGATAATTTACCCTTGGTGGTCATGCGGAAAATTTTGGGTAAGGGACGGTCGGGTTTGAAGCTTTCCAAACGCTCGATCGCGCGGGGCGAGAGCACGAGCATGCCGTGTGCGGCTTCGCCGCCCAAAACTTTTTGCCATGACCATGTGGTAACATCGAGCTTGTCCCACGGCATGTCGTACGCAAACACCGCCGAGGTCGCATCGCAGATGGTCAGGCCTTTGCGGTCAGCCGCGATCCACGCGCCGTCCGGCACGCGCACGCCCGCCGTGGTGCCGTTCCATGTGAACACCACATCGTTATCAAAGTTTACCGATGCGAGATCGGGAATTTGGCCAAAGTCGGCGGTGAGGATGCGCGCACCATCGATTTTCAAATGATCGGCCACATCCTTGCACCAATCCTTGCCGAACACATCCCAGCCCAGCACATCGACGCCGCGCGGCCCCAGCATCGACCAGAGCGCCATTTCCACCGCGCCCGTATCGGACGCCGGCACGATGCCGCACACATAATCATCAGGAATGCCGAGCAATTGTTTGTGACGGTCGATGACCTCTTTGAGCTTCGCCTTGCCCTCGGCTGCGCGGTGCGAGCGGCCAAGGAATGCGCCGGACAGCGCATCAAGGCTCCAACCCGGCCGTTTGGACCAGGGACCGGAGGAAAAATTCGGATTTTGGGGTTTGGCGGATGGTTTTGTCATACTCCATCCGTAGAAAATTCTGGTGAAACTGTCCAGTGCTATTATAGTGTCTGCATGACCAAGCTTTCCGTAAATTTGAATAAAGTGGCGTTGCTGCGCAACCAGCGCGATATAGGCTACCCGAGCGTGATCGAGACAGCGCGGCTGGTGCTCGAATCCGGCGCGCATGGCATCACCGTTCATCCCCGCCCTGACGAGCGCCATATCCGGCGGTCCGATATTGCCGACATCGCGGCGTTTTTAAACGACTGGCCCGACAAAAACATCGAATTCAATATCGAAGGCTATCCGGACGCTGAGTTTATCAAATTGGTTACGACACATGACTGCGATCAGGTCACGCTCGTCCCCGATGCGCCCGACCAGAAAACATCCGATCATGGGTGGGATATCATCGAAAAGAAAAGCGAGCTGACTGCTATCATAGCACAATTAAAAGAGGCAGGCCGCCGTGTATCGCTGTTCATCGATCCCGATCCGGCCATGGCGCAGGCCGCCGCCGATGTCGGTGCGGACCGCATTGAATTATATACCGGCCCCTACGCCACAAAAGATACGTTGATCCGCGCATATAGGAAGACCGCCGACGCAGCCAGGAAAGCCGGCATCGGCATCAATGCGGGGCATGATCTCAACCTTGATAATTTAAGCGCCTTTATTGCCGGCGTGCCGGATTGCGCGGAAGTCTCTATCGGTCATGCCATCACATCGGACGCGCTGATTTACGGTTGGCGCGGCGCGATTGCTGCCTACCTGACCGCAATCGAATACGGCCATAAACAGGCAAAAGCCGCATAATGATACATGATCTCGTCCTGTTCGCGTCTGACATACCGCTTGGCCCCGCCCATATCGAAAGATTAGAGGCCTTTTGCGAAGCGCATGGCCTCTTGATTTCCGGTGAACCACGATGGATTCAGCCGCATAAAGCCGCGCGCCTGGCCGTTGATCAATGCATCAATATGGAACAGATGAAAGAATTGCGCACCGCGTTTCAAGGCGACCGTATGGATATTTTTTGCGTTAAGCAACGCAAAGAACCATACAAACTATTGATATCGGATATGGACGCCACCATGGTCACGGCGGAAACACTCGACGAACTGGCGGCACAGGCCGGCATTGGTGCCCAAGTTGCCGCCATCACCGCGCGCGCCATGAATGGCGAGTTGGATTTCGAATCGGCCTTGCGCGAACGCGTTTCTCTTTTAAAAGGAATGGATGAAGCGGCGTTGACCGATACCCTCGCCCACATCAAACCGTCTCAAGGGGCAAGAGAGCTTGTCCAGTCATTTAAACAAACAGGCGCGACCTGCGTCCTTGTCTCCGGCGGCTTTACGTTTTTCACCAGCGCGATTGCCGCGCAGCTCGGCTTCGATCATCACCATGGCAATACACTTATAATAAGTGAGGGTAAACTGACCGGCGAAGTCGGCACACCGATATTGGGCAAGGAAGCCAAACTCGCTTATTTAAAAGAATATGCGCAGACTCTTGGGTGCGATCTTGCCGATACGCTGGCCATCGGCGACGGCGCGAATGATTTGCCCATGCTGCAGGCAGCAGGCCTTGGGATCGGTTATCGTCCCAAGCCTGTTCTGGCTGACAATCTTCTGAATTGTTTGTTTTTTGCCGATTTAAACCAAGTATATTTATAGGGGTCTTTCTATGGTAAGCGTTCCACTACTCACTTACTTTATCGGTTTGATGGCGGTTTTTTGTTACGCCGCCCTGTCCACTCTCGCCAAGATCGGCAGCCTGTCGGTCCCGCCTTTTGCCTTTATCACGATCAGCAACGCTTTCCTGTTTTGCTTCGGACTTGCCGGATGGAAATTATTCGAAAAAGATTTCTCCCTTGGCGCGCTGGACAAAAAAGTCTGGATTCCCCTTGTGATTTTTGCTGTTGTGAATTTTATCGGCTATGTCCTGTACCTATACGCAATTAACCGCATGCCGCTGGCGCACTACTCGATTATCGGCCTGCTCACCCCCATTTTCGTCGGTTTGATGGCGATGATATTTTTATCGGAACCGTTCCATATGCGTTATCTGGTCGGGCTGGCGTTTGTCTCTGCCGGTATTTTTATTGCCATCCAGCCCAAACTGTAAACTTCTTTGCCAATTATTAACCATTTTAGTTAAAATAGGCATGAGAGGAGTCTCATGGCCAAGAAATCGACGAACTATCTCGTTCCCCAGGAAGAGCTGGATCACCTGCTGAATCAGTATTGCCGCAATTATACCCGATTGGCGGAACAAGGACGATTCGACCCGATCGTCGGGCGCGATCAGGAAATTGATCAGATCATGCTGATCCTCCTTCAGCGTAACCGCAAGAATGCCTGTATGCTCGCGCCGGCGGGGGTCGGTAAAACGGCATTGGTTGCGGGACTGGCACAGGCCATCGTTGCGGGGCGCGTACCCGATTATCTGAAGAACGCGCAAGTGATGGAGTTGGACATGCCCGCCATGGCCGCCGGAACGAATTCGCCAGCCGAATTTCAGGCACGTTTTATCCCGATTTGTAAAGGCCTGGCGGAGCGGTATCACGATTTCAGCCTGCCGCGCACCATCATGTTTATCGACGAGATCCATACCATCATGCCCTCAGTTACCGGCTCGGCCTATGCCGGATTGTCCGAGGTGATGAAGCCTTATATGACAGTGGGCGACCTGCACATCCTGGGAGCGACGACATCGGATGAATTCCGCATGTATGTCGCGATCGATCCCGCGCTCGACCGACGCTTCCAAAAAGTGCATTTGAAAATGCCGACGGCGGAAGAAACGGTCCATATCCTCAAAGGCGTACGCGGAAATTATGAACGCCACCACCAGCTCAAAATTTCCGATGCGTGCATTGACCTTGTCGTCAAGATGACCGAGGAACATATGCGCAAACGAACTCAACCCGACAAATCAATCATTACAATGGACGGCGCCTGTGCGTGGCAAAATATGTTTCGACCCGATATACGCGAGCTGACCAACGAAGCGATTTATATGATGGTCGCCAAGGAAACCGGATTAAACCCCGCTGCCTTATCGGATGAGAAAATAGACAAAACCATGGTGTTCGAAGCCGGAAAAATGGCCGCCGATATCGGCGCGAAGAATTTTGAGGATAAAGGTTAAGCTGCCGCCCGTTTTGCCAGCATCAGCGTGCCGAGAAATTCCAGCGTATCGGGATAGGCAAAATCTATGTAATCCTGATCTATGTGGCGATCCGTTCCGTGATGGATTAATACCGTTGTCATACCCATTTCTTTCGGACGAAGCAGGTTCTTCTCCGTATCTTCAATCACCAATACATTTTCCGGCGGCAGGTTGAGTAACTCAAGCCCCTTGATAAACGGTGCGCGGGAATAAGCCTTGCTTTCAAACCCTGTATCTTCCAAAGCGATAATACGCTCAGTCGGGAAAAAATCTTCCATCGCTAAATGCGCCAGGGTTTTTTCCGCCCAGCGCCGTGATGCGTGTGTAATCAAAACATTGGGCAAATTGATATCGGATAACGCCATCAGGATTGCGTCATTCCGCTCAATAACACTCTCATCTATCGTGTCATGGTAGAGATAGTGGTAATCGGAATAAGCAAGGCTGTATCGCTCAACCAGTGTTTTACCGCTATATCCATGCTCAATATATGATTGCTCTGCCGCTTCAAATGCTTCATCAAATCCGACATCTGGCATTAATTGCTGGACCGTCCGGGCCGCCGCAATGTTACAGGCCTTTTCAAACGCCTGATCGAATCGATACAGCGTATTATCGAGATCCCAGATCAGTCCTTTGATATGCGAAAGCGGCATGATTACTCCAATGTAAATTCGATGGTTGTGACCACCCGTACGTTTTTGTTCACCTGATTTTGTTCGGGCAGCATATAGGTATCGTCGCGCGGAAGAATCTGGAAGACGCCCTGCGATGCGCGGCGTATACCGCCGACCGTCTCACCGGAATCTGCGGCAAATTGCTGCGCCGCTTCACGGGCATTCCCCGTCGCTTCGGCAATCATTTGCGGTTTAATGTCATTGAGCTTGGTAAAAAGGTAAATAGGCCCCGATCCTTGTTGTGATAAAACCACACCGGCTTTTACAAGGCTACCAATCTGTTGCGCGGCTTTGGCGACTTGATCAACCTTGTCTGTGCGGACCATATAACCTTGCGTTAGAATATAACGGTTATCGCCAATATTGCCCTGACGGTAGGATTGCGCGAGAAGGTCTTGAACATTCACTTGTTGCAGCTCTATTTCATTCTCGGTAATGCCATGACGTTTGAGAAAATTGATAACGGTCTGCCCTTTTTCTTCCATAGTGGCTTGCAGGCTGGATAAATTATTGCCCGTTTCGGTATATGAAATCGGCCACAGAGCAAGGTCGGCCACGACGTCACGTTCCGCCAATCCTTTTACCGTGACAACCCTGTTTTCCGAGTTAAACGCGGTCAACCCTTCACGTATCTGTAGACCAGCATAGCCAAACGCCGCCGCCAGAAGCGCAAGAGACACGATGCACACAACACCGCGCCCTATCCCCGCCATAACACCGCAACATCTTTTTTCGGACGTATCGCCCATACGCATCTCCTGTTCAAATTACTAGAAAATTCTAGGGTAGGAATGGGGCGGAAAAAAGGCTCAAACAGCCGCTTAAATTTTATTTTTGCGCAAAAATAACTTTAAAGCCGTTCTTGTCTGCCATGATTTTTGCAGAGGAGAACAAAGCGGACAGTACGGATTCATACGGTAAATGGCGGTTGGCAACCATATACAGCCGTCCGCCTTTGTTCAGGGCACTCGCCGCCGTTCTGATAAAACCTGCCCCGATATCGGAATCGGTAAATTTTCCCATGTGAAACGGCGGATTCATAACAATATGATCAAATAGCCCGCCGCCCCAGTTTTGGGTCAGATCTGTCCAGACACCCTGTGCGCCCTGGCAGTTTATCGTGGCACATTCAACGGCACGCCGATCCGCATCAATGGCCGTCATGGAGAGTGATGGATTTTTTTGCATCAGCTTGCTCGTTAAATAACCATAGCCACATCCGAAATCGGCCGCCGTCCCCGTTAAACCTTCGGGCAGATGCGCGGCCAGCAATGCCGAACCCGAATCGATTTTGTTCCAGCCGAACAAGCCAGCCTGCGTCCAGTATACGCCCTCTCCCAAATCAATCTTTTGCCGCTCTCCCCGCATCATCCATTCAAAGGGCGTGACAGCATTCTCATCTTTTACAGCCCACACCGCGCGGCATTTGTTCTTGGAATGGCTTTGCGGGCTCAGCCCCATTTCTTGAAACCAGCTTTGCAGGCGTGCGCCACCCGCATCATTCGCCGCGCAGGACAACAGCCACCCTCCCGGCGCCAAAACATCAAGAGCGCGCGCCAGATCATATTGTGTCTCTGTCTTGTCTTTTGATGCCAGAACCATAACCGCCTGATACGGTCCCTCTATTGCCTCGACGCAGGACAGCCCCTGTGCAAACGGGTAGAAATCCTGCACACAATCAATCTGCGCAAACGCCGACAAAGCCGCGTGACGCTGGGCGCGCAAAAACAGGGATTTTCCTGTTGGGGCCGCTAACATCCCTTCAGTCAGCGGATAAAATAATGTATCGAGCGCGTCATTTGTTGCCATAAAAATATTCCTGCCTTTACCTTGCCACAATAAAATAGTTTCCTGTGATCATTATTTTTATATGAGGAGATACCCACATGCGACTTTTTTATACCGCCGTGCTGACAGCCATGATTTTTACATCCCTGCCGGCCATGGCGGACGAGCGCGCAGATATTGGTCTGCCGCCGCAAGGACACACGCTTGTAAACCTTTCGGCAAGTGAAAGCAAAACCCTGAAACAGGACCTGTTGGTCGCCTCGCTACGTATTGAAGAAAAGGGCAAGGAAAGCCTGCCTATTCAAAAGAAAATCAACGAAGCGATGGCCAAAGCCGTTGCGATCGCAAAGAAATATGACACGCTGAAAATCGAGACAGGCTCGTACTCCCTGTATGAATATCACGAGCCGATCGTTGATGAAAAAGACGGCAAGGTCGTGCGTCACGATAAACAGTGGCGCGGATCGCAAACCATTACCATCCGTTCAATTGATTCGGAAAACGTACTGAAGGCTGCCGGTGAAATACAGGCTCTGGGTCTTGTGATGGGCAACCTGCAATACACCTTGTCGCCGGAAACCGAAGAAAAAGAAAAAGATGCGATGCTGATCGCCGCTTTGAAAAAATTACAGAACAAAGCAGCCGCCGTTTCGAAAGCGCTTGGAAAAGCAGGCTATGAGCTGGCGGACGTTAATGTCGATCAAGGCATGTCCGGACCACCCGTAATGTATGGCCGCGCCGCAAAAATGGAAATGGCAATGGCCGCCGATGCCGGCATGCCCGCACCGGTTGCCGAAGCAGGCGAGAGCATTGTCACCTTGAACGTCAGCGCACGCGTCCTGTTAACCCCGTAATATCAATTGCGCGCCGCCTTCTTGCCTTTGAGACGGGGCGGCGCCAATCTTCTCACCCGCATCATTCCTAAACGCTTAAGCGGCGGTCCACCCGCCATCGATCGCAATCGATGCGCCGGTGATATTTTCTGCCGCATTCCCACACAAAAACAAGGCCAGCTCGGCAATCTGTTCAACCGTGACGAATTTTTTCGTCCATTGTGCGGCAAGAATAAC
>CAYSGL010000035.1:6819-9337 GCA_964430725.1 uncultured Pseudobdellovibrionaceae bacterium | reverse complement strand
GCTTATATGCTTTTTGTTGTTTTTGCGCACTCATCAGCTTGCTTCCTTATTTCTTCGCGGCAACCGCTTGACCGGATTTACGGGCAATACGGGTCTTTGTGCCGTCTTTTTCAATTTTGAAACCAACGCGGGTCGGTTTGCCGTCTTTGGGGTCGGCCAGTGCCACGTTCGAAACATGAATCGACAATTCTTTTTCAACAATGCCGCCGGCATCGAACTGCGTCGGGCGCTGGTGCTTCTTGACCACATTCACGCCCTTGACGACAACGCGCTGCTGCGCCGGAAGAGCGGAGATAACCTCGCCCTTCTTGCCTTTATCCTTACCGGCGAGGATAATAACTTCGTCGCCCTTTTTGATTTTCATTTTTGCCTGTGCCATTAGAGCACCTCTCCTGCCAGCGAAATGATCTTGATATACCCCTTACCGCGCAGCTCGCGGGTTACGGGGCCAAAGATACGGGTGCCGATCGGCTCACCATTGTTGTTGATGAGAACGCAGGCGTTCGTATCGAAGCTGATTTTCTCGCCGTTCTGACGCTTCAGACCGTGGCGCGAGCGAACGATCACGGCTTTGCGCACATCGCCCTTTTTCACGCGGCCACGCGGAATGGCGTCTTTTACCGAAACGACGACAATATCACCGATATTCGCCGTGCGGCGGTGGGAACCGCCCAGCACTTTGATACACTCGACGCGGCGCGCGCCCGAGTTATCGGCAACATCCATATTTGATTGCATCTGGATCATGGCTTAAGCCTCTTTTCCCTCTTTAAAACCTTATTTCTTCTTCGCGGCCGTTTTCTTGGCGGTTTTCTTTACCGCAGATTTTTTCTCGGTCGCCTTGCGCGCTTCACGCTGCTCAATCACTTTTTCTTCGCCCGTACCGCCCGCATGCAACGTCCAGCGCTTGCGCTTGGAAATCGGCGCGCACTCGATAATTTGGACACGATCACCCACCTGACAAACATTTTTTTCGTCATGCGCGGCATATTTATCCGTGCGCTTCAGGTATTTTTTGTAAATCGGGTGCATAAAGCGGCGCTCGACCAATACAGTCGCCGTTTTGTCCATTTTGTCGCTAACAACGACACCTTCAAGAATTCTGCGTGGCATGTCTTCTTCTCCTAAACCTTATGCGGCCTTGCCGACCTGTGCCATGAACGTCTTGACGCGCGCGATATCGCGGCGCACCTTGCGCACTTCATGGGTTTTTTCCAACTGACCGCTCACCGCCTGAAAGCGTTGACCGAACTGCTCTTTACGCAGGTCCATCAACATCGCCTTTAGCTCGTCGAACGTTTTGCCTTTCAAATCTTCAGCTTTCATAGCCTTATACTCCTGTTTACTCGCCGATACGGGCGACAAATTTGGTTGCAATCGGCAACTTGGCCGCAGCCAGTGCCAACGCTTCTTGCGCCAGTTCACGCGGCACGCCGTCCAGTTCAAACATAATGCGACCCGGCTTGACGCGGGCAGCCCAAAATTCCGGCGATCCTTTACCCGATCCCATGCGGACCTCAAGCGGCTTTTTCGATACCGGCACATCCGGGAAAATGCGGATCCAGATTTTACCCTGACGCTTGATATGACGCGCGATCACACGGCGAGCCGCTTCGATCTGGCGGGCGGTAATCCGCTCGGGCGCCATGGCCTTTAGACCGAACGCACCAAAAGCCAGTGACGAACCGCCCTTGGCGTTACCATGAATACGGCCTTTGTGGGCCTTTCTGAATTTTGTCTTCTTCGGTTGCAACATTGCTTTGTTTTCCGTTTTTCACAAAAAAATTTGTCACATAGACTTAAAACCCTTTGGGTTCCAGTTCCTATATGCTGTACGTTTTCGGCGGTTTGCCGGTAATTTGCGCGGACCATATATCAAAAATGCGGTCCACGCCAGTACTTTTTTACACTTTTTTAAGGGCGTAAAACCTTAGTTTCTCTGGCCTGCGCCGTGGCTGCCCGGGCCGCCGGCGGCATCCGCCAGGCGTTTGTCGCGGGCCATGGGGTCGTGGGCCATGACGTCACCCTTATAGATCCAGACCTTTACACCGATGATCCCGTAGGTCGTCAGCGCTTCGGCAAAACCATAGTCAAGGTCGGCGCGCAGGGTGTGAAGCGGCACGCGGCCTTCACGGTACCATTCGGTCCGCGCGATATCGGCCCCGCCGAGGCGTCCCGATACGTTGATACGGATACCGCCGGCACCCATGCGCAAGGTTCCCTGAACGGCGCGCTTCATGGCGCGGCGGAAGGACACACGGCGCTCGAGCTGTTGGCAAACGCCTTCGGCAACCAGCTGCGCATCCATTTCCGGCTTACGGATTTCAACAATGTTCAGCGAAACATCGCTGCCGGCGCGTTGCGATAAATCACGGCGCAGTTTTTCGATATCGGCGCCTTTTTTGCCGATGATCACACCCGGACGTGCGGCGTGAATGGTCACGCGGCACTTCTTGTGCGGACGCTCGATGATCACGCGCGACACACCGGCCTGCTTGGCTTCGGTGTGGATGAAATC
>CAYSGL010000035.1:0-6809 GCA_964430725.1 uncultured Pseudobdellovibrionaceae bacterium | reverse complement strand
CGCGGTGTAAACCGTCTCGCGGGTGTTTTTCGCGGCGCGCTCGATGATCACTTTGCTGATACCGGCGGCTTTCAGGGTTTGCGTGATGTATTTACGCAGCTCCAGATCCTGCACCAGCTTGTCGGCGTACTTGTTGTCGTCGAACCAGCGGGAATCCCAGGTACGGTTGATCCCTACGCGCAGACCGATCGGATTGACTTTCTGACCCATGGTTTATTCCTTCACTTCTTTTTTAGCGGCGGCTTTTTTGGCCGGTGTCTTTTTCGCAGCGGGCTTTTTCGGCGCAGCGGCGGGCTTTTCGGCTTTTTCGGCTTTCGGTGCGGCTTTTGCCTTTACCGGCTTTGCCTTCACTGCCGAATCACGCTCGCGCACGATAACAGTCAGACGCGAGAATGGCTTTAGAATTCTGCTGGAACGGCCACGCGCGCGCGTCGCAAAACGCTTCATCACGATCGACTTTCCCACGAACGCCTCGGCGACATACAGTTTGTCGACATCCAGCCCATGATTGTTTTCCGCATTGGCGACAGCCGACTGCAACACCTTGCGCACGTCTTTTGCAATGCGGCGGTTGTTGAATTCGAGGTCGACCAGGGCCTTACCTGCATCCTTGCCGCGAATCGTTGCCGCAACCAGATTCAGCTTCTGGCCGCTGGTGCGCAAGAACTTCACCGAAGCTTTTGCTTCGTTCGTCGCTTCGCGTCTTTCTTTTTTCTGCTGTCCCATGACTTATCTGCCTCTACCTAAATTATTTCTTACCGGCTTTTTTATCCACGCCGCCGTGACCTTTAAAGGTACGGGTCGGTGCGAATTCGCCGAATTTGTGACCGATCATCTGGTCTGTCACCAGAACCGGGATGAATTTATTGCCGTTGTGAACGCCATAGGTGATGCCCACCATTTGCGGCAGGATCGTCGAACGACGCGACCATGTTTTCACGACACCTTTGATTTTGCCGGCGCGATGCTCTTCCGTTTTTTTCAAAACGTGACGATCGACAAACGGGCCTTTCCAAACTGAACGGGACATTCTCTTATAGCTCCTTCAATTACTTCTTCTTGCGGCGGCGGATAATGAATTTGTCCGTCGTCTTGTTCTTGCGTGTCTTATAGCCCTTGGTCGGCTTACCCCAAGGTGTCACAGGGTTACGACCGCCGGACGTGCGGCCTTCACCGCCCCCATGCGGGTGGTCAACCGGGTTCATCACAACGCCGCGAACATGCGGGCGCTTGCCTTTCCAGCGGTTACGACCGGCTTTACCAAAGCTTTGGTTCATGTGGTCGGGGTTCGATACCGCGCCCACGCTCGCCATGCAGTCCTGCGGCACGATGCGCAGCTCGCCCGACGCCAGTTTGATCTGGGCATAGCCCTGATCACGACCGACCAGCTGGCCGTAGGTACCGGCGGAACGGCACATTTGTGCGCCCTTGCCCGGCTTCATCTCGATGTTGTGGATGATCGTACCGACCGGCATCGAGCGCAGCGGCATGGCATTGCCCGGCTTGATGTCTGCCTTGTCGCCGGCGATGACTTTATCACCCGCTTTCAAGCGTTGAGGTGCAACAATATAGGCGCGCTCGCCATCGGTGTATTCAACCAGGGCGATAAACGCCGTACGGTTCGGGTCATACTCAAGACGCACAACCGTTCCCTCGACATCGAATTTCTTCCGCTTCCAGTCGATGATACGGTAACGCTGCTTGTGACCGCCGCCACGATGCCAGGCCGTCACGCGGCCAAGGTTGTTACGTCCGCCGGTTTTTTTCTTACCCTCGGTCAGGTTCTTTTCCGGTGCGCCTTTGTGCAGGTCGCTACGGTCAACCAAAACAAGCTGACGCGTACCCGGTGTCATCGGTCTGTATTTTTTCAGTGCCATTTTTTACCTCTTCTCCCTTATCGGCGGAGTGCCATAGTTATCGTCTTATACCTTATGCGCCCGTTGCGACATCAATCGTCTGGCCGTCTTTCAGCGTCACGATCGCTTTTTTCACATCCGAGCGGAAAGCAGTCACGCCTTTAAATCGCTTGGTCTTACCCTTTTGCATCAGCGTGTTCACGCCCTCGACCTTTACATCGAACAGGGCCTCAACAGCCTGTTTGATTTGCGGCTTGGTTGCGTCCAGCGAAACCTTGAACGTCACTTGTCCATTTTGCGAACCGTTCACGGCTTTTTCCGTGACAACCGGCGTGCGGATGATGTTGTACATCCACTCGGCGACTTTTTTGTCTGTAGCTTTTTTCTTCGCGGCCATGGTCGTTATCCTTTGTAGCTTTCGGTCAGTGCCTCGACAGCATCCTTGGTCAGGACCAGCGTGTCGCGGCGCAGAATGTCATATACGTTCGCGCCCTGCGTCGGCAGAACATCAATGCGCGGCAGGTTGCGGGTGGCCAGCGCGAAGTTGGTGTCGATTTCCTTGCCGCCGACAATGACAGCCGAATCAAAACCGAATTTCGCCAGTTGCTTGGCAACCACCGATGTTTTGTGGTCTTTTGCGGCAAGCGCATCCACCACGATCAGTTTACCCGCTTTGGCTTTTGCCGAGAGAACGGCGCGCATCGCGGCGCGGCGAACACGTTTGGGCAGATCGGTCGCATGGCTGCGCGATACCGGACCATGCGCAGGCGCGCCGCCTTTATCGATCGTACGCGTGTAGGTACCCACACGGGCCGAACCGGTGCCTTTTTGCTTGAACGGCTTTTTACCTGTACGGGCAACATCGCCACGGCTTTGCGTCTGGTGCGTACCGGCGCGGCGCTTGTTCAATTGATAATGAACCATGCGCTGAATGATATCGCCACGGACTTCCACGCCAAAGACATCCTTGTCCAGCGTAATCTCGCCAGCTTCTTTGTTATCGAGCGTTTTAATGCTGAGTTTCATAATTATTCACCTTGCTCTTCTGCAACAGCTTCGGCTTCGACCGGAGCATCCTCTGCTTGTTGATTGGCGTTGGCGGCTGCCTTCAGGCCTGCCGGCTTTGGCGCATCCTGATGCAACGGCTTTTTCGTGGCATCGGAAACCAGCACCCAGCCATTGTCCGAACCCGGTACCGAGCCCTTGACGATAACCAGATTGTCTTCGACATCAATCGCGACAACTTCCAGAGACTGGGTCGTGATTTGTTCGGCGCCCAGATGACCGGCCATTTTCTTGTTTTTAAACACTTTACCCGGATCCTGTCGCTGACCGGTCGAACCGTGTGCGCGGTGCGTCACCGAGTTACCGTGCGAGGCGCGGTGACCGGAGAAGTTCCAGCGCTTCATCGAACCGGCAAAGCCTTTACCGATACTTGTACCGACAACGTCAACATACTGGCCGACAACAAAGTGCGCCGCCGACAGCTCGTCACCGACATTCAGCATATTCTCTTCCGAGACGCGGAATTCGACCATTTTCTGCTTCGGCTCGACCTTGGCAGCCGCGAATACGCCGCGCATCGCCTTGGACGTGCGGTTTACTTTCGCGTTACCCGCACCGAGCTGAACAGCCGTATAGCCGTTTTTCTCTTGCGTGCGCTGCGCCGTGACCTGGCAGTTATCGATCTGCAATACCGTAACGGGCAGCTGTGCGCCTTCCTCGGTATAAATGCGGGTCATCCCTTTTTTCTTCGCGATCAAGCCTGTGCGCATGACCTTACTCCTTTTTCAAATCCCAGTTACGCGGCCATCTGACCAATTTTGATTTCGACATCCACACCGGCGGCCAGATCGAGCTTCATCAGCGCGTCCACCGTTTGCGGCGTCGGATCAATAATGTCCAGCACGCGGTTATGCTTGCGCATTTCAAATTGCTCTTGCGACTTTTTGTCGATGTGCGGTGAACGGATCACCGAGAACTTTTTAATGCGCGTCGGCAGGGGAACCGGACCGCGAACGCTCGCGCCGGTGCGTTTTGCCGTATTGACGATCTCGTGCGTGGACTGGTCCAGTACACGGTGATCGAAAGCCCGCAGGCGAATACGAATAGTTTGAGCGTCCATTGTTCGGTTTCCCTTTATCTTTCTTACCTACTCAATAATCTTTGCGACCACTCCGGCGCCGACGGTACGGCCACCTTCGCGGATAGCGAAGCGCAGACCTTCATCCATCGCGATCGGTGCGATCAGCGTCACTTCCATCTCGGCATTATCGCCAGGCATGATCATCTCTGTGCCCTCTTTCAAGTTCACCTCGCCCGTCACATCCGTCGTACGGAAGTAGAACTGCGGACGGTACTTGTTGAAGAACGGCGTGTGACGGCCTCCTTCTTCCTTGGACAGGATGTAAGCTTCCGCCGTGAACTTCGTGTGCGGCTTGATCGAACCCGGCGCACACAGAACCTGTCCGCGCTCCACGTCCTCACGCTTCGTACCACGCAACAGCGCGCCGATATTGTCTCCGGCCTCACCGCTGTCCAGCAGCTTGCGGAACATCTCGACACCCGTCACCGTCGTCTTTTGCGTCGGACGGATACCCACGATCTCGATCTCTTCACCAACCTTCACAATCCCTTGCTCCACGCGGCCCGTGCACACCGTACCACGGCCCGAAATCGAGAACACGTCCTCGACAGGCATCAGGAACGGACGGTCCTTCGGACGCTCGGGCGTCGGAATGTAGCTGTCTACCGCTTCCATCAGCGCGCGGATTGCGTTCTCGCCGATCTCCGCATCACGACCTTCCAGCGCCGCCAGCGCAGAGCCCTTCACGATCGGAATATCATCGCCCGGGAATTCGTAACTGGACAGCAGCTCGCGGATCTCCATCTCGACCAGCTCCAACAGCTCGGGATCATCCACCTGGTCAACCTTGTTCATAAACACAACCATCGCAGGAACGCCAACCTGACGCGCCAGCAAGATGTGTTCGCGCGTTTGCGGCATCGGGCCGTCAGCCGCGTTCACCACCAAAATCGCGCCGTCCATCTGCGCCGCGCCCGTGATCATGTTCTTCACGTAGTCCGCGTGGCCTGGGCAGTCCACGTGCGCATAGTGGCGCGCGCCCGTTTCATATTCCACGTGCGCCGTCGAAATCGTGATACCGCGCGCTTTTTCTTCAGGCGCCTTGTCGATCTGGTCGTACGCCTTGAAGTCGCCAAAATACTTCGTGATCGCCGCCGTCAGCGTCGTCTTCCCATGGTCAACGTGACCAATCGTCCCGATATTCACGTGCGGCTTGTTCCGCTCAAACTTTTCCTTAGACATGTGTCTTCTCCTTTAACTTTTAACTTTATCCGGCTACAACTGGTACAGGCTGTACATATGTAACCTTAGAAACATCTTCGCCCCTTAGTGAAGCTAATTGTCGGCCTATATTAATTCTGCTTTCAGCAGAGGTTGCATTATTCCAGCGGTCTGTAAGTTCTCTTTCATAAGCCTCTAATTCTTCTTCCGACCAATCAGCCATTACACTACCCCGCCAATTTCGCTTTGACTTCGTCGGCCACGTTTTGCGGCACGGCTTCATAGTGATCGAACAGCATCGTGTATTGCGCGCGGCCTTGGCTCATCGAGCGCAGATTGTTGATGTAGCCGAACATGCTGGAGAGCGGCACCATGGCCGTGACCACTTTCGCGTTACCGCGATCTTCCATGCCCTGCACCATACCGCGACGGCTGTTCAAATCACCGATCACATCGCCCATATATTCTTCAGGCGTAACGACTTCGACTTTCATCATCGGCTCGAGCAACTGCGGACCGGCTTTCTGCATGGCTTCCTTGAAAGCGGCACGGGCCGCGATCTCGAACGCCAGCGCGGATGAGTCCACATCGTGGTACTTACCGTCATACAGCTCGATCTCGAGATTGATAACCGGGAAGCCGGCCATGATGCCGCTTTCCTTGGACATCATAATCCCTTTTTCAAAACCCGGAATGTATTCTTTGGGAATTGAACCACCAACAATATTATTGATGAAATTGTAATCGGGGCGAACGCCGTCTTTTTCGCTCGTCGGACGCATTTTGAACATGACGCGGGCGAACTGACCCGAACCGCCCGATTGCTTTTTGTGGGTGTAATCCACATCGGCTTCGCGGGAAATGGTTTCGCGGTAAGCCACCTGCGGCGCGCCGATATTGGCTTCCACTTTAAATTCGCGCTTCATACGATCGACGATGATGTCGAGGTGAAGCTCGCCCATGCCTTTGATGATGGTCTGACCGGATTCATGGTCGACCGACACGCGGAACGAGGGATCTTCGGCAGCAAGACGTTGCAGGGCCGTCGACATTTTTTCCTGGTCGGCCTTGGTTTTCGGCTCAACCGCAATTTCGATCACCGGCTCGGGGAATTCCATGCGCTCGAGGACGATCGGCTTCATCGGATCGCACAGCGTGTCACCCGTGGTCGTATCTTTCATACCGACCAGCGCCACGATATCACCGGCGAAAGCTTCCTTGATTTCTTCGCGGTTATTGGAGTGCATCAACAACATACGGCCAATACGCTCTTTATTGCCTTTGACCGAGTTCAGCACGTAGGAGCCGGATTCCAGCTTGCCCGAATAAATCCGCACGAAGGTCAGCGAACCGACAAACGGGTCGTTCATAATTTTGAACGCCAGCGCAGAGAACGGCGCATCGGTCGAGGCCGGACGCGAGTCATCCTCATCGCTGTCAACTTTTTTACCCTTCACGGCGCCGGCATCCAGCGGGCCCGGCAGGTAATCGACAACGGCATCAAGCAAAGGCTGAACGCCTTTGTTTTTAAACGCAGAGCCACACATCATCGGGAAGACTTTGAAAGCCACCGTGCCTTTGCGGATGCATTTTTTCAGCGTCGCCACATCCGGCTCTTTACCGTTCAGATAGTCTTCCATCGCAGC
>CAYSGL010000034.1:0-9432 GCA_964430725.1 uncultured Pseudobdellovibrionaceae bacterium | reverse complement strand
GGCTTATGGGGAGCTATTTTAGATTGTAAGCTACCTAAAATCACTTTCCAGAAAGAATTGTAACCAGCTTCCGCAAAATCGCTTTTAATAATGTTGGCATGATTTTTTAGAGATTTATCAATAAGAACTTTAAGCATTTCTTCTACTTATGTCCGCCCATTTCTTTCGATGATCGGAGAGGGCGGCGTTCACTTCCGCGCCGAACATAATCATGCCGGCGCTGATCCAGAACCAGAGCATCAAGACAATGACCGCGCCGAGCGATCCATACATTTCATTGTAATTGCCCGCATGCGCCACGAAGAACGAAAACATGACAGACGAGGCCAGCCATAGGCTTGTCGCCACGAACGACCCCCAGCTTGCCCATCTCCAGCGCGGCCTCTCGTGGCAAGGACCGAAATAATACAAAATTTCCAGGCCGACCACGCCGCCGAAAAACAGGATCGGCCACCGCGCCATATCAAAAAGCTGTGTCATAAATTCGCTGAAGAAAAAATATTTAAGCACAAGCGGCACACCCGCCACCAAACTCAACGACACGATAAAATAAACCATCATGGCCAAAGTCAGCACATAACCCGTCGCGCCCAGCGCAAAAACATTGCGCCGCTCGCGCAATGACCATGCAATGTTCAGGCCTTTGATCAATGCCCGCACGCCCTTCGACGCGCTCCACACCGCCACCAGCAAACCAATCACAATTCCAAGGCTAAGAATGCCCTCATGCGAAGACGCCACCTTTTCCGCCTGCATAATTAAAATATCGTAAGCCTGTTCGGGCAGAAAACGTTCGAAATACTGAAACTGCTCTGTAATCTCATATGGATTGGCCATCAGGCCGTAGAGGGAAATCAGACCCGCGATCGCCGGAAACGCCGCCAGCAAAAAATAAAACGCAATCCCCGCAGCCACAAGGCCGATATAATCATCCGATATTTTTTCTTGCAGCGTCAGCAAATAATCAATCGGGGGAATGGAATGCAGGAAATCCAGCGCTTTGTTTTTGTAGGTGATGAGGGTGGGGATGAAAGGCATGGTTATTTCTTAATTCTCAACCTCATAATTTATAGCCATATGAAACAGATCATCTTGAACTTTCTTAGAAATGACGCTTGCTGGAATTGCCGGGACAGACATATTAAGAGACATCTCTATGGCTTCATCAAAAACGGCTATTCTTTTAATTTTTAAATATTCAGGACCAATTTTTTTTCGTTCTAGGAGCTGGTCTAACGGAGCTTGTAAAATTGAAGCGTTCGGATGTGATCTTATAAGGCTTTGAACATCCGGTGGAGGTACAGATCGGTGATGTACGATGTAAGCTGCGGACAGGGCCGCTCGTAGTGCGTAGCAATATGATTTTGCAGTGCGATCTGTGGTACTTTGCTCATCATTCCACAGTTTCCGTGCCCATCCAACATAGTGTTGAAACATGGCCGCCAAATCAACAGTGCCCGTTACATACTTACATATAGGATCATAAACGGGTGAAGCATAATAAATAATTGGCGATTGCACCCATTCAACAAAGGCTCTATTGCTCTTACCCGCTAATTCAATGGCCTTTTTGATATCCCATCCATTCATATCCAAATCTGTGTTTAAAAAAGGATCGTGGTTTATTGGACACTCTATGACGTCACGATATGGATGAATGCTTAAATAATCTTTTACACGCCGCACATAAATAAACCGGACGTCATAATCGCTGTCTGCCGAGGGAAAACCCCACAATCGGCTACCACTTTCAACTGCCATTAGAATCCTTACGCCATTGGTGGTAGCAATGTTTTCAAGCTTTGAAGCTATATACGCTTTGATATTTGGGTTATCCATCATCGATCTAGACTATAGAAAAGCCCGCCTCCGTCCAAGATAGTAAGAAGAATGCTTGTAAGATAGGGCGGGATTTCTTTGCCGCCGGGCAATCACCAAAATCTTTTCATGGCAATGGCCTTGCCCGAGCCGGATTTAAAGTATTTTTCCAGCTCCCTTGCTTTCGCTTCGGTTTCAACGGCCACATAAGATTTCAAAGTAATGGGTATATAGGGCTTAGTCGATAAGGCCTGCCCTGCCTGATGGGATGAAACGCGGCGTTTCAAATCGTCAGTCGATCCGACATATATGGCGTTATTGGATAATTTTAAAAAATAGACATACCACATTGATTTTTCCTTGTGGTGAACGGGCATCCCTGCGCTCGCTATCGCGAGCTTCGGGAGCCACTCCTAGCTCTACCTCGCTTCGGGGTGGCCTGCCACCCGAAGCTCGAAGAGCGTAGGGTGGCGGACAGGGCGGGATTCGAACCCGCGATACGGGGTTACCGTATACACACTTTCCAGGCGTGCGCCTTCAACCGCTCGGCCACCTGTCCACATCGCAAAATATTCCAACAAACAGGCCGCCTTATATTTAAATTCCCCACGCGCTTACGCGCTTCGGGGTGGGCGGCCACCTGCCCTTTGGAGGCTATGGGGTATCAAATTCTATCCACCAGATCAACCAGACTCTTTTCCAAAAGCGCAAGATCGTGCGGACGCGAGAGGGAATGGTCCCCGTCCTCAATCAAAATCACGTCACAATCCTTGGAATCCAGCGCGTTTTTGATGCGGTGCGCGACCTGCCATTCGACGGACGTATCCTTCATCCCTTGCAGCAACCGGACCGGGCCGTCATAAGCAATGCGTCCGCCGCCGTCCATCATCAGATGCGCGCGCGCTTCCTCAAGGAAATCGCGGCGGAAGCGGTATGGCTCGTCGGAATATTCATTCGGCTCCTCGAAATAGCCCTGACTCTCCAGTAAATGACGCTGATCAGGGGTTAGCCCCGCCTCGATCCACGCGGTAAAATCAGGCGCGGCGGCAATACCGATAAAGCCCCGGACCCGCGCGGGGTTATCCCGCGCCAGGCTGAGGCCGATCCACCCGCCCATCGACGAGCCGACAATGATCACAGGCACGTCCGGCATCACAACCGCGTGCAGGACGGCGCGGGCATCGCCCAGCCAGTCACCGATAAAGCCAACCTCAAACTCCCCGCCCGATTGCCCGTGACCGCGATAATCAAAGCGGACATAGCCCCATCCATGAGCGCGGCAACGCTCTTCCAGAAATGTCGCCTTTGTTCCCGCCATATCCGAGCGGTACCCCCCGCAAAACAGGATGCAGGGCGCATCGGCGCGCGACGGCGGAACCGCAACATAGGCAAGATCGGGATGGTTATCGCGTTTGAGAAAATCAACCATAAGATGTCCTTTGTATCTTTTGATTTAGACAAAAGCCCCTGTCATGGTAAAGCTTTAATCCGGAAGAATCAGGAAATATTTATCACATGGTTATCGGTCACGATTCATCTCCCTCCCGCGATTTGCGCGCCGGCGCCGGACTGGTCAAACAGCCGGTGGTGCTTCAGGTCATCCCCAACCTAGGTGCCGGCGGCGCGGAACAGGGCTGTATTGATGTCGCCGCCGCGCTGGTCAAAGCCGGCGCGCGCGCAATTGTCGTTTCCAATGGCGGGCCGCGCATCCATGATCTGGCCCGCGTCGGCGCAGACCATATCCAGATGCCGGTGCACAGCAAAAACCCCCTTGTCATGTGGCGCAACATAGGCCGCCTGCGCCGCCTGATCCGCAAGGAAAAGATCGACATCGTCCATGCCCGCAGCCGTGCCCCCGCCTGGTCGTGCTGGAAGGCGGTGGACGGGACAAGCGCGCGTTTTATGACGACCTGCCACGCGCCCTATAATATTTCGGGGCAGGCCAAGCGTTTTTATAATTCGGCCATTGCGCGGGGCGAGCGTGTCATCGCCATTTCCGGCTATGTCGCCGATTATCTGCGGGATAATTATAATATCGACGCGGACCGGATACGGACGGTCCATCGCGGGATCGCGCTCGAAAAATTCCATCCCGGCGCTGTTGCCGCCCCGACGCTGATCAAGCTGACCGGCCAATGGCGCATTCCCGACGGTATGAGCATCGTGATGATGCCGGGTCGCATCACCCGCTGGAAAGGGCATCATATCCTGATTGAAGCCATGGCCAAGCTGAACCGCGAGGATGTATTTTGCGTGATGATCGGCGACGATCAGGGCCGCACCGAATACAGACAAGAATTAGAGGCGGCCATTATCGAACACGGCGTAGAGGGGCGCGTGCGCCTGATCGACCACTGCAATGATATGCCGGCCGCTTATATGCTCTCGACCGTGGTCGTATCGGCCTCGACCGACCCGGAAGGATTCGGGCGTGTTCCGGTCGAGGCGCAGGCGATGGGCCGACCGATTATCGCCACCGATCATGGCGGCGCGCGTGAGACGATTATTCGCGGCGAAACGGGCTGGCTGGTGCCGCCCGGCGATGCGCAGACATTGGCCGATGCGCTGCGCGAAGCGCTGTCCTTGAATGCCGAAGAGCGCGCAATACTAGCCGCCCATGCCATGCATCATGTTGCGCAGCATTTCAGCCGTGATCATATGACGGGCCAGACACTGGATGTCTATACGGAATTGCTGCAATCCCACGCAGCCATACGCCCGGTGACGGCACAGGCACAGGCGGCGGAATAATGCAAAAAAAACAAGCCATACTGGTCATCAAACTGGGGGCGCTGGGCGATTTTGTGCAGGCATTCGGGCCGATGCAGGCTATTCGCGCCCATCATCCCGATGCATCGTTAACGCTGCTCACGACCGCGCCCTATGAAGCGCTGGGCAGGGCCAGCGGATTGTTCGATGCCATATGGATCGACCCGCGCCCCAAATGGCACCAGCCGCGCACATGGATGGCCCTGAGCAGCAAATTCAACACCGCGCAATTCACCCGCGTGTACGACCTGCAAAACAACGACCGGACCGCGCTGTATTTTAAACTCTTTTCCCCCGCGCCCGAATGGGTTGGCGCGGTCAAGGGGGCCAGCCACGCAAACCTGTCCCCCGAACGCTCGCAAGGGCACGCCTTCGACGGACATGTTCAGACGCTCGCTCTGGCCGGCATCCATAACATCGCGCCCGACCCGCTGACATGGATGGACAGCGACCTGTCCGCCTTCGACCTGCCGCCGCGCTATGTCTTGATCGTGCCCGGCGCGTCGCCCTCCCGCCCGCACAAAAAATGGCCGGCCCGTTTTTATGCTGCGCTATGCCGCCGCCTGTATGAGCAGGATAATCTAACCCCCGTCCTGATCGGCGGTCGCCACGAAATACCGGTCGCGCAGGATATTGTTACGCAATGTCCGCAGGCGCGTAATTTGTGCGGCCTGACGGCAATGACCGATATACCGGCGCTGGCGCGCGGGGCTGTCTGCGCTGTGGGCAATGATACCGGCCCCATGCATCTGATCGGGCCAACCGGGTGCAAAACGCTGGTCCTGTTTTCAGCGGACAGCAATCCGCTCAAGCACAGACCTTTGGGGACGCAGGTTCATACGATCTATGAAGCCGATCTGGGCGATCTGGCGGTTGACAGGGTCTATGCCGCCCTGCACGAACAGCAATTCCTTACCGCGCCTTAGGCAGTATAGAGCTGATACGTTACGTGAATCAGGGCCTTGGCCTTATCGCAGGTCAGGGAGTAATAAATCGTTTGCGCATCGCGGCGTGTTTTCACAATCCCGTCACTGCGCAACCGCGCCAGATGTTGCGAGAGAGCGGACTGGCTAAGATCAACCTGCTGTTCCAGCTCGCCGACATTTTTCTCCTCCTCCATCAAAAGTAAGAGAATATGCAGGCGCTTTGGATTCGACAGCGCTTTTAACAGGCGGGAAATCGCCAAAATATTTTCTTCAATAGCCAAGGTTGTAACCCCGCGTTTTATCAATGGGCTGTGATACAAAATCACGCATATAATGCGGCAAAATTATCCGTTTGCCTCTACAACTATAGGGCTACGTCATATTATCGTATGACGAGAATGTCAAAATAATTTTTAGGATATCTGTATTAAATTTTTAAAATAAAATTACGTTTTTACTGCTTGTCCGGCAGGCGGGTGAGTAACACCTGCGCCCAGGAATCGGGCAGGATGGATACCAGCCAGGCAAGGAAATGAACCGGAAAGGGAAAGGCGATTCGGCCCCGGCCCCGCGCGATCCCCCTTTTGATGATCTGTGCGGCGCGGTCCGCGTCCATCAGGAACGGCATGGGAAAATCATTGGCGGCGGTCATGCGGCTGCGGACGAAACCGGGACAAACGACATGGATCTGTACGCCTGTACGTTTCAGCGATCCGCGCAACGCTTCCCCGTAAAACCGGACCGCGCCCTTGGATGCGCTATAGGCCGGCGCGCCCGGCCAACCACGAAAGGCGGACAGCGAACTGATCAGGGCGATCTGCCCCGCCCCGCGCGCAATCATCGGTGGCAGCGCGGCCTCGATCGTGTTTAAAACACCATATAAATTTACATCGAAAATAAATCGTGCCTGATCAAGGGGTTCGCCTGTCATGCGGCCTGCCGTACCGCCGGATACACCGGCATTGGCAATAACAAGATCCAGCGGCGTACGTGTTTGGGCATGCGCGA
The DNA here is from genome assembly GCA_964430725.1 of uncultured Pseudobdellovibrionaceae bacterium. Classification (GTDB taxonomy): domain Bacteria; phylum Pseudomonadota; class Alphaproteobacteria; order Micavibrionales; family Micavibrionaceae; genus CAYSGL01. The sequence goes on along the minus strand of CAYSGL010000034.1, from coordinate 2,911 downwards.
TCCAATCCGCCATCGCCGTACGGTCCGTGACGTTGACGACCGCTTCTTCAACATCGGCACCGGCGGCGCGGCAAACCTCTGCAACCGTCGCCAGGCGCAATGCATCACGCCCCGATAGGTACAGCGTTACCCCGTCACGCGCATAACAAACGGCCAGCGCTTCGCCAATGCCGCTGGACGCGCCGGTAATCAGGATGGCTTTGGGATCATGCATGGAGTCATCTTAATCAAAGCGGGGAAAAAGGGAAATGATTCATGGACTTGGCCGTTTGCGTGATTAGAATACGGCCATGGATCTATCGGGTATCAAACGCCGTGGGCTGATGTATGTGCTGTCGTCTCCATCAGGGGCCGGTAAAACAACGATTACGCGTGCGTTGCTGAAGCAAAATCCCGGCCTGACCATTTCCATTTCCGCAACGACCCGCGCCCGCCGCGCCGGTGAAGTCGATGGACAGGATTATTATTTCGTCGATATTCCCGAATTCAACGCCATGGTCGATGCGGGCGATATGCTCGAGCATGCCAAGGTGTTCGGTCATTATTACGGCACGCCGCGCGGACCGGTTGAGCGCGCACTGGGCGAGGGCCGCGATGTGATATTCGATATTGACTGGCAAGGCACACAGCAATTGCGCGAAGTCGCGCGGGACGATCTGGTCACCGTTTTCATTCTGCCGCCCTCGGCGCGGGCGCTTGAGACGCGCCTGCGCAACCGCTCCAAGGATACGCTGGAGACCGATGCGCAGATCCGTGAACGAATGGGCAAAGCCGCCGATGAAATGACGCATTATTCGGAATATGATTACGTGCTGATCAATACCGACATCAACACCGCCATTGCACAGGCGCAGTTGATCCTCGATGCCGAGCGTCTCAAACGCCATCGTTATGGCGGCCTGTCCGATTTTGTCCGTGGCCTTAAGGACGGGCGCTAATCGCCGCTATCGCGATAAACTCATCAACATTCAGCGCTTCGGCGCGTTTTGTCGGATCGATGCCAAGCTGTTCGATTACCGGCAGGTACGCCTTCATCGACGAGCGGATCATCTTGCGCCGTTGGCCGAAAGCGGCAGCCGTCACGCGTTCCACTGCCTCCATGGATGGCGCGTCCGCTTGCATGGCTCTGGGCACCAGCCTGACAATGGATGACGTGACTTTGGGGGCAGGCGTGAAGGCGCTGGCCGGAACATCGAACAGTAATTTGGCTTCACACAACCATTGGCACAGAACGGCAAGTCGGCCATAGGCCGCGCCGTCCGGAGCCGCGACAATGCGCTGCGCCACCTCCTTCTGGAACATCAGGGTAAACGATGCCAGCGCATGGCCGGCGCGGACCTGCCGCATCCATCCGGTCAGCAAGGGCGTGGCGATATTATAGGGAAGGTTGGCCACAACATGATACGGCCCCTCATACCCCAGCGCGGTAATATCCGTTTCCAGCGCATCGGCATGCAGAATATCAAGTCGACCCCCGGCGGCCTCGCGCAAGGATTGGAGCGCCCCGATCGCACGCGGATCATATTCAATCGCCACGACGCGCGGCGCACCGCTTTTTAAGATCGCGCGCGTCAACCCGCCCGGTCCCGGGCCTATTTCAAACACCGTTCCCGAAAGAATAGCCGCGCTGCGTGCGATTTTTCCCGTCAGGTTCAGATCGAGCAAAAAATTCTGGCCCAGCTTTTTTTCCGCGCGCAAGCCATGATCGCGAATAATGTCGCGCAAGGGCGGCAATGAGTCGACGGGATCAGACACGCCGGTCAACAAAGGCGGACGATTTCAAGTCAGTCAGGTGGCGTTGCTGTTCGCGGTCGAGGCGTTCGGTGCCGATCATATTGGTAATATCCTCACGCGAGGGAATTTTATCCTCGGTCAGGGTGCGTTTGCCGCGCAGCCACAGGATATAATACCCTTCATTGACGCGGATCGGATCACTCAACGATTGTTCGTCCATACCAATCAGAACCTCGTTCAGGTCGGGCTGTAAATCCCCGTCCTGAATCCACCCCAGCGTGCCGCCTTGCTGGGCGCCGGGGGCTTTTGAAAATTGGGCGGCAACCGCCGGAAAGGGCGCGCCGCGCTTTAATTCGGCAACCAGCTTTTGCGCCAGCACCCTTGTGTCTGCTTCCTTGTTGTCGTCACCAACGGGCAGGAAAATTTGCGACACGGCATATTCGGTCCGGCCCAGTTGCGATGTCAATCGCGCAATCCGCGCATCGACATCGCTGTCGCTGACATCCACGCGCGGACGCAAAATCGCCTGAATAACTTTCGTCCATGCAATCTGCGCGCGGATCTGATGCTCAACCGTCCGCTGGGGAATCCCTGCGTTTTTCATCACCTCGCTGAATTGTTCGCGCGTCATGTTATTTTGCTGGGCCAGTGCGTCCAGCCCTGCGTTGATATCGTCCTGCGTGACCTCTAGCGCATGGCGCTTGGCTTCCTGCAATTTAATCTGCTCCTCGATCAGGCCGTTTAAAATCTGCGGCATCACCTTGTCGATCGTATCCTTGTTGTTCGGCAGGCCCGACGAGATAATAATCAGCTTTAACCGGTCGCGCACATCAGCCATGGAAATCGCGTCTTCGTTGACAACGGCGGCAATGCCCAGCGCTTGCGCGGTAGCGGGCAGCGGGGCACTCATTACCAAAGCCATTACTAAAAACAATCTGATCATGCTCTATCCTCTACCCTCACTTTATGGCGGCTTTATGCCGGTTTTTTGTCGGCGAACCGGCCGCCCGGACGATATTGGTTCAAATAGGTCGGCAAAATTGCATCCAGCGCGGTCGGCGTGATACCCAGATCCTTCAAGCCGAATGCATCCGGCGAAACGACATTGTCGGTGCGCAACGTTTCAACCTGATCGGCAGTCAGGGGGGGATGGGGCAATATGCCGAGAATTTTTCCT
>CAYSGL010000033.1:0-9489 GCA_964430725.1 uncultured Pseudobdellovibrionaceae bacterium | reverse complement strand
GCACTGGCCGCCATACCGGAAGAGGTCAAGACCGACCCGAAAATTTCCGCCATTACGGACGGTATCAGCGCAATGGAGCGCGACCTGCTCAAGGTGTTCGAGCGCCACGGCATCCAGAGAATGGAGCCGCTGGACCAACCTTTTAATCCCAATTTTCACGAAGTGATGTTTGAAGCCCCCATGCCGGGCAAGCCGGGCGGAACGGTGATTCAGGTGGTGGAAGCGGGCTATACGCTGAACGGGCGCCTGCTGCGCGCCGCCAAGGTCGGCATCGCCAAATCCGAAGGTTCTGCCAGCGATCATCAGGTGGATCAGCAAGCTTAGTTCCTAAAGGCCGAATTTTTCCTGAAAATCGCTACCCATCGTTGCTGCAACGTCACTCCGCACAGTGGGAAGTAAGTGCTTATGCACAGCATTCTTCACGGCCCCTTCGGGCAAATCAAGCAAAGCCTGTACAGCCGCTTTGCGATCATCATTCTCTAAAGCTTCAACAAACAACGGATCATCACAGATGGCAAGATACGCTACCGCAGCGTAATTTACTAAGGCACCTAAAGTGCGACCATACCGCTCGGCAATAATTACTTCCCCCCGCGACGCCCTATCAATCATTTCGGGAAACCTCTGCCGTCCCATTGTCGTGGAAGTGAAATGAGCGTGCACACAAGAATTTTTACTCTTTTCTTGATTTAACACTGCGACGACTTCTTCAGCGCCGCGAAAAACACTGGCCGCAAATATGTCTGATGGTTTAAGCATATTAAGTTCAACCATTTTTTTATTCTTATGTCAACAAAGTTCCTGTCTTAAGGCTGGAAATCCTCATAAATCATGCTATATAACAACCCGTTAGCCCCCCTTAGGGAATAATCTGGAATAAGTGCTGGGAAAACTGGGCTTATTCATCAACTATTTGCCAACGAAAGGAAATTACTATGGGCAAAGTTATTGGTATCGACCTTGGTACGACCAACTCCTGCGTCGCCGTGATGGACGGCAAGGAAGCCAAAATCATTGAAAACGCCGAAGGTGCACGCACGACCCCCTCGATGGTCGCGTTTACAAAAGATGGCGAGCGTCTTGTCGGGCAGCCGGCCAAACGTCAGGCTGTCACCAACCCTGAAAGCACCCTTTATGCCGTCAAGCGTTTGATTGGCCGCCGGTTCGAGGACGAAGAAGTCCAGAAAATGGTCAAAAGCGCGCCGTTCAAAATCATCAAAGGCGATAATGGCGACGCATGGGTCGAAGTGGACGGCGAGAAAAAATCACCTTCACAAATTTCGGCCATGATCCTTCAAAAAATGAAAGAAACCGCCGAAAGCTATCTCGGGGAAAAAGTCGATCAGGCGGTCATTACCGTTCCGGCTTATTTCAACGACAGCCAGCGTCAGGCGACGAAGGATGCCGGTAAAATTGCCGGCCTTGAAGTACTGCGTATCATCAACGAGCCGACGGCTGCCGCCCTTGCCTATGGCCTGGATAAAAAAGCCAGCGGCACGATTGTCGTTTACGACCTCGGCGGCGGTACGTTCGATGTGTCCGTTCTGGAAATCGGCGATGGCGTGTTCGAAGTGAAATCCACCAACGGGGATACGTTCCTCGGCGGGGAAGACTTTGACAACCGCGTCATCGACTATCTCGCCGATGAATTCAAAAAAGAGCAAGGCATCGATCTGCGCTCTGACAAGCTTGCCTTGCAGCGTCTGAAAGAAGCGGCAGAAAAGGCAAAGATCGAGCTGTCTTCGTCTTCTTCCACAGAAGTCAACCTGCCGTTCATCACGGCCGATGCGTCCGGGCCAAAGCACCTGAACATCAAGCTATCCCGCGCAAAGCTGGAAAGCCTTGTTGAAGATCTTGTGAAAAACACGCTCGGCCCCGTGAAAGCGGCGCTGAAAGATGCGGGCCTCAAGGCCTCGGACATTGACGATGTCGTCATGGTCGGCGGTATGACGCGGATGCCGAAAATCATTGAAACGGTTAAGGATTTCTTTGGCAAGGAACCGCATAAAGGCGTGAACCCCGATGAAGTCGTTGCCGATGGCGCGGCCATTCAGGGCGGCGTCCTGCAAGGCGATGTCAAAGATGTTTTGTTACTCGACGTGACCCCGCTGTCGCTCGGCATTGAAACGCTGGGCGGTGTGTTCACGCGCCTGATCGACCGCAATACGACGATCCCGACGAAAAAATCGCAAGTCTTCTCGACCGCCGAGGATAATCAAAGCGCGGTGACCATTCGCGTGTTCCAGGGAGAGCGTGAGATGGCAGCAGACAACAAACTGCTCGGCCAGTTCGACCTTGTCGGCATTCCGGGCGCCCCGCGCGGCGTACCGCAGATCGAAGTCACGTTTGACATTGATGCCAATGGTATCGTTCACGTCACAGCGAAAGACAAAGCCACGAATAAGGAGCAACAAATCCGTATTCAAGCTTCGGGCGGCCTGTCCGATGCGGATATTGATAAAATGGTCAAGGATGCCGAAAGCCACGCGGAAGAAGACAAAAAACGCCGCGCCCTGGTCGAAGCGAAGAACAGCGCGGAAAGCCTGATTCACCAGACAGAAAAATCTCTGGAAGAATTCGGCGATAAAGTGCCGGACAGCGAGAAAGATGCCATCCGTTCGGCAATGTCCGACCTGAAAGACCTTATCGGTCAGGGCGATGCCGACGCAGACGCTATCAACGAAAAAGCGAATGCGTTGATGCAGGCTTCGATGAAGCTGGGTGAAATGGCCTATCGCGCGGCACAGGAAGAAGCCGCCGGACAAGCGGAACAACCTGAGGCGGATCAGGCGTCCGCCAAAGTTGATGACGATGTGGTCGACGCCGACTTCACCGAAGTCAAAGACGAAGACAATAAATAAGGACATAACCACAGAGACACGGAGGCACAGAGATAGTATTATTCATTCTCTGTGCAACTCCGTGGCTCTGTGCCTCTGTGGTTAGAATTCATGGCAAAAGATTATTACGCTATACTCGGGGTTGGTAAGGACGCAAGCGCCGATGAGCTGAAAAAAGCTTATCGCAAGCTGGCGATGAAATACCACCCCGACCAGAATAAAGACAACAAGGAAGCCGAGGCCAAGTTCAAGGAGTTGAACGAGGCGTATGACGTCTTGAAAGACGAGCAAAAACGCGCGGCCTATGATCGGTTCGGATCTGCCGCGTTCGACGGATCGATGGGCGGCGGTGGTGGCGGATTCCGTGGTGCGGGCGGTTTTGAAGGTTTTTCCGGCGGGAATTTTTCCGACATTTTCGAAGATATTTTTGGCGACATGATGGGGGCCAGGGCGCGGCCCGGCGGTGGTGGCCGCCAAAGCGCCATGCGCGGCGCCGATCTGCAATATAACATGAATATTACCCTTGATGATGCGTTCAAGGGTAAAGACATTACGATCAAAATCCCGATTCAGGATGTATGCAGTGCCTGTGATGGCACTGGCGCGGAAGGAAAAGCGAAACCGGAAACCTGCCCCACCTGTAAGGGCGCGGGGCGCATTCGCGCGCAACAAGGCTTCTTTACCATCGAGCGGACCTGCTCCACCTGTAACGGGGAAGGTCAGATCATTAAAAATCCCTGTAAGGCCTGTGCCGGATCGGGCCGCGTCCGCAAGGAAAAAACGCTGAAAGTCACAATCCCGGCCGGTATTGAATCAGGCCGCCGTATTCGCCTGTCCGGGGAAGGGGAAGCCGGATATCGCGGCGGCCCTTCGGGTGATCTTTATGTGATGGTCACGGTCAAAGCCCATAAAATGTTTGAGCGTGAGGGCGCAAATTTATATTGCCGCGTCCCTATTCCAATGACCACAGCGACGCTTGGCGGGGAGATCGAGGTTCCGACCATCTCCGGCGGCCGCACCAAGGTGAAAGTGCCGCCCGGCACGCAAACGGGTCAGCAATTCCGCCTGAAGGGGCAAGGCATGTCCGTCATGCGATCGGATGCACGCGGCGATCTGTACATCGAGATTTTTGTTGAAATTCCCGTTAACCTGAACAGCAAACAAAAAGACCTGTTCAAAAAGCTGGCCGAAGATTTAGAGCAGGATAAGAGCGCCAAACATTCACCGGAATCCTCCGGCTTCATCAAAAAGATGAAAGAACTCTGGAACGATTTAACGGAGTAATCATGAAAGCTGTCAGAAAAATCAATCATGTGACATTTGCCGTGAAAGATTTGGAGACAGCATTATACTTTTATTTAAACGGGCTGGGATTAACGCTTCGCAAAAAATGGGATAGAGGTGCTTATCTAACTACAGGAACAGATTGGATTTGTTTATCCGTTGATTATGAGGCGCGTGATATTCCGCATCCCGATTACACCCACGTGGCATTCGATGTTTTTGCAGATGATTTCGATGATGTAAAAAACCAATGCCTGGCTCTAGGCGCAAGACAATGGAAAGAAAACACAAGCGAAGGACAATCTTTCTATTTTCTTGATCCCGACGCTCATAAACTGGAAATACACGTGGGCACACTTGATACAAGACTAACATATATGGAATCAAAAAAATGAGCATCTGGTTTAAACAATATGATCTGCACGACCTGAACGACCTGCGCGGCATCCAGCCGGATAACATCAACAAGCATCTGCGCATCGAATTTACCGAGATCGGCGATGACTATCTGAAGGCAACCATGCCGGTCGATGAACGCACGAAACAGCCCTTTGGCATTCTGCATGGCGGGTCAAGTTGCGTACTAGCGGAAAGCCTCGGTTCTGTCGCCGCATGGATGTGCATTGATCCCGATAAATACATGGCGGTCGGCCTGGAAATTCACGCGCATCATTTACGCCCGCTTACCGGCGGGAAAGTCACGGGCATCTGTAAACCCATTCGCGTGGGGCGCACCATCCACCTGTGGAATATCGATATGTTCGGCGATGACGGCAAGATGAACTGCACTTGCCGGTTGAGCGTCGCTATTAAAGGGCGCTGATCAGCAAGTCGTCGTCCCCCGTCCCGCTATGAGCGCGTTCCATACCAAGGATAAATTTCTTGCGCGGCGTTCCCCAGCCGTAATTTTCAACGATACCCGATTGCTGGATAACGCGATGGCAAGGTATTAGAAGGGAAATCGGATTTTTGCCGACCGCCGTACCCACCGCGCGCGAAGCCGTCGGCATACCCAGATAATGCGCAACATCCTGATAACTCACGGTGGTGCCGCACGGAATTTTCAACAAAGCCTGCCATACCTGTATTTGAAAATTAGAGCCAAACAGGTCGAGACGCAATTTGCCGCTCGCTTTCCCGCGCCAGATTTGCATGATTTGCTCGGCATAGGCAGCGGTCGTTTTTTCATCCTCGACCAATTCCGCCAACGGCCAGTGCGCGCGCATACGCTGGAACGGCATATCGCGACTTTCACAAACAGTGAATCCAAGCCAGCACACGCCGCGTTTCGTTGCCCCGACCAAAATTTCGCCAAGCACCGTTGGATGGTACCCGTACTGTATAACAAGGCCGGCCCCACGTCCTTTAACTTCACCTGGCGTTGCGCCTTCCGTCATTACAAACATATCATGCAGGCGGCCATTGCCAGACAAACCCGCTTCGTATGCGGCCTGCAAGGTAGGGTACCCGTCCAGCAAGAAATCACGCGCGCGGCGCATCGCCATATAATGCTGTAACTGCCTGGGAGAAAGCCCGACTTTCTGTTTGAATAATTTTTGAAAATGCGTGGCCTCATATCCCGCCTGCCGCGCCAACGCATCAAGACTTAATGCTGAATCTGCATGCGCGACCAGATAATCTATTGTTTCGGCGATTATTCGTTCGTTCTCCAAAGCCATATATTAACTATGGTGAAAAATCCCTTCCCCGCCAATCCGTTTTTTGGGATGCTATCTCCATGCAAAAGCAAAAAATCCGAGAGTTTTTCCAACGGTTGCACGATGCCGATCCCGAGCCAAAGGGAGAGCTGGATTATACGAACGCTTTTACGTTGCTGGTCGCGGTTGTCCTATCGGCACAGGCAACGGATAAAGGCGTCAACAAAGCGACTCCCGCCCTGTTCGCGCTTGCCGATACACCGGAAAAAATGGTGGCGTTGGGTGAAGATAAAATCCGCGATCTGATTAAAACCATCGGCTTGTATAAAACAAAAGCCAAAAATGTCTACCTGCTCTCACAGATGTTGATTGATCATCACCATGGCCAGGTGCCGCAAACGCGCGATGAATTGGTCAAACTGCCGGGAGTTGGCCGAAAAACGGCAAACGTCGTGCTGAATATATTTTTTGGCCAACCAACAATTGCCGTTGATACGCATATTTTCCGCGTATCGAACCGCACCGGCCTGGCACCGGGAAAAACAGTCGAACAAGTCGAGGCGAAACTGGAAAGAGTCATACCGGATGAATTTAAACGCCATTCGCATCACTGGCTCATCCTGCATGGACGTTATATCTGTACCGCGCGCAAGCCGGGATGCCCTGAATGCAGGGTGCGTGATTTATGCGCCTATAAGGAAAAAACGAAAGTTTGATTAACCTGCGCGATCGTCGTCAGGACGGCTGTCGGCATATATATCGGCAAACGATTTTTCAATCGCGATGCGGCGATCCTTATACAGACCTTGCAGGCATCGGGCATGTTCCGGCTCGGCTTCATCCAGCGCATCGGTCGAGCGAAACTCATAATGGGCCACATTGTCATCGTCATCCGTCAGGAAAACATCAAGCACACAGGACGCATTCCGATATTGCCAGCTTTGCGTTTTCCCATCCTTGCGCAACAGGTCAGGCTCGGCCAAAACCAAACGCAGTTTGTTACGATCCAGATCAGTGAATAATTCCGCATCTTCGGTCAGCGCCGACTGGAGCTGATACGCATAACGCATCATATCGGCTTTGGAGAGTGCGGCGAGTTCCTGCCGGACAGCCTGTGGCCCAGCCAAGGCGCCCATAGGCTCATGGCAACTGCCGACCAAGAGGAAGCTAACAGCAACCGCGCCCCAGATTCGCTTGAAGCGAAGGGATTGCCATTTTGCCGCCAGGGTTCTCACATAGGGGCCGGAAAAAATATTCCGGCCTTCTGCGATTATCGTATAAAATGTAAACATAAGCTTAGACAGACGCCCTTACCTGACACACCCATTCGTATCCGGTGGCTCTTTGCTGTCTATGGGCTCCTCTTTTACCTTTAATCTATGCCGCGATTACGCGCTGGCCTTCTGGCCGAACGGTAACTCCGCGCTGTTATCTTGCGGTTTGTTTTGTTTGTTCGCGAATTTTTTGTTGGACGATTGCGCCTTGCTGCCGTCCAGCGGGTTTACTTTACCGTCAAGCGTTGCGCCGGCTTCTACGGCCAATTCCTTATAGGCGACGGACCCGATAATCGTACCCGTCGAGCGGATCGTCAAACGGCCCTTGACCGTCAAATCGCCTTCAAAGCGGCCAGCGATCGTGGCTTCGTCAATTTCAACGGTACCGAAAAACGCGCCGTTTTCGGTAATGTCCATACGGCTTGCGCCTTTCAGAGCGGCCTCAACCGTTCCTTCGACGATCAGGTAATCACAGGACTCTATTTCGCCAGACAGGGTAATGCCCTGACCGATCACCAGTTTGCGGTTGCCATCCGCGCCGAGACCGGGAGTGGCCGCAGAAGCGGAAGACTGGCCATAGCTGCCCGGATAGGCACCAGGATACGCACCCGGCGCGCGGTTCGCGACCGGCGGCTGTCCCGGACGTTGAAAACCACCCGCGCCCGGAATGTCGACGCGTGCTTGCGCACCATCGTTCTTTTGGGCTTCGTTCTCGGCTTTGTTGTCCTGCGCGTTCATAGCTGGCTGATCCTTCGTTTGATTGTCGGTGTTGTTGGATTGCGTTTTATCCACCGTATCGCTGTCCGATGCGGAGGTGTCGAATTTCTGCTGAGAAACGGCGTTTCTGTGAAACATGATTCTATCGCTCTATTCGTTGTGGATGGCCGGACAGTACCATTCCGTTTTGGTTAATGGCAAGTTAATAATGCGGTTAATATGGATTTTTATGAGAGTAAAAATGGCGGATTTCAGCCACTTTTAACCATAAAACGGTTAACATAGCTGCAGATAACGATTATCAGGCTCTTGATCTTAAAGCATAAAAGACCGCTCAAAATACGATACGCACCGGATCATCCTTCATTAAAAAAGGCGTGAATTTTCTTTGCCATCGCCAGCGAAACACCATCAACCTGCATTAAGTCTTTTACCGATGCCTGCCCGACCTCGCGCGCAGAGCCAAAGTGGAGCAGTAATGCTTTCTTGCGCTTTGCCCCGATGCCACCAATCTCGTCGAGCGGGTTCTTGCCAATATCCATCTTGCGCCGCGTGCGGTGCGCACCAATGGCAAAACGGTGGACCTCGTCGCGCAGACGCTGCAGATAATGCAAGGTCGCATCATTGATTGGCAGCTGGAACGGCTTGCGGCCGTCCATGAAAAACTGTTCGCGCCCCGCATTCCGGTCCGGCCCCTTGGCTATGGCGACGACGGTCAGGTCATTCCAGACACCAAGCTCCTCCAGCGTTTCCTTGGCGACATTGAACTGCCCCTGCCCGCCATCGATCAGCAACAAGTCCGGCCAGTTTTCCGAATCGCGATCGAGATTCTCTTTCAGCGCCCGCGTGAAGCGGCGAATCATCACCTCGCGCATCATGCCGTAATCATCGCCCGCATCGGCCTGCCGGATATTGAATTTGCGGTAGGCGTTCTTCTGGAATCCCTCCGGTCCCGCGACCACCATCGCGCCGACCATGTTCGTGCCGCTGATATGCGAGTTATCATAGACCTCGATCCGGCGCGGCGGTGCGTCCATCTCGAACAGTTCGGCCACTTTCTCAAGAAGGGCCACTTCACCCTTGCGTTCCAACAGATTTCTCTCCAGCGCTTCCCGCGCATTTTTCAACACCAAGTCGATCAGCGACTTGCGTTGCCCACGCGCGGGTTTTTGAATGCTGACCTTGCGCCCCGATTGCTGACGGGTTTGCAGGGCTTCTTCCAGCAATTCTTTTTCCGTGGGAACGACACTGACCAGAATTTCCGGCGGAACAGGCTTGTTCTCATAGAACTGCGCCATAAAAACGGAGAGGATTTCTTCTGGCTCGTCTTCCTCGGCATGACGCGGAAAATACGCTTTGTTTCCAAAGTTTTGTCCGCCTCTGTAAAAGAAAACTTGCACACAGGATCGCCCCTGCTGCTGATAAAGCGCAATAACATCAACATCTTTCAAACCACTGATATTGATATCTTGTGTCCCTTGGATGGTGGACAGCAACGCAATGCGGTCGCGCAACTCGGCGGCAAGCTCATAATCAAGAGACTCGCTCGCTTCCATCATCGCGCGCTGGAATGTTTCCTGAATGGCGCGGCTTTCCCCGCGCAAAAAAGCCTGCGCCTGATTGACGTCCGCCAGATATTCGGCCCGCGAAATTTTGTTCACGCACGGCGCCGTGCAGCGCTTAATGTGATACTGGAGACAGGGCCGCGTCCGGTTG
>CAYSGL010000032.1:7980-9533 GCA_964430725.1 uncultured Pseudobdellovibrionaceae bacterium | reverse complement strand
GGAAACGGCTGGTTGGCGCGGCGCGATGCGCGTTGCGGGCTTGACCGGTGTTTATCTGGCGGTGCTCAAGGTCTGGATGGAAGATGAGAGCGTCGATCTCGCTCAAACCATGGCGGCCATTGACAAGAATCTGGCGCGGGCGCAAGGCTGGGCCGGACGCCTAAGCCTCTAGTGTAAATAAGAAATTTCTTATATTGCGCCGCGATATAATAATATATTGCAGTTTTTCATAACTTCTTGTAATTTTCAATCATCAAAATAATAACAAGGGTGTGAGAGATGAATTACGAGGACGCAAGCCGGCTTGCCCATGTCTGGCTGTTTGACGGCATTTTTGAAAAAATTGTTGAGCGCAATCCCGGCGGTATTAAGCTTGAGAGCGCGTCAGAAGTTAAAGAGGCTTTTGCTGTGGGTCGTATGGTTGCGGTGTTCAATAATGACGGCTCGCGTGAAATCGGTTACATGGATGAAGAGGCATCGATCTACACTTTTGTGAGACGGGACGACGAAAGCATCTCACCGACCGAGGGTTTCAATCGAGATCAGGCGCTTCGTAATATGAGACTATTCGAAAGCCGACTGGGTCTGTAACTTAAACCGTAATATTGACAAGGCTACCGCGCCCGCCAGAGGTGGGCGCGTTTTCTATTGTCTGCATCAGCATGTCGGCAATGGCCTTGTCCGCATTTGCATTGGATTTGATCATGCCCATGGCCGCGTTCTGGCGCGTCGTGGCAAGTTGGGCGGCAATGGCGGCGGTCGATATATCCATGCGATTCAGGCTATCACGAATAGGCTTAACGTCCAATGAAGAAAATGCCGCGCATTGGCAAAGGCCGCAAATCACGGTAAGATTATTCAGAATCATTTAACCAACGTGGAACAAGCGGCCCTGTCGTGGAACAGCAGCGTATCATTATGAATTATTCCGTCCCGCCCAGCGCGGAGGATATTCTTGTCATGGCGCAGGAAATTTTTGATGTTCTGCCCGAAGAGATTCTTGAATTTTGCGATGAACTGACAATCGAGATCGAAGATTTTCCCGATGATGCGATCGAAGCGGAATTGGAACTTGAAGATCCGTATGAACTGCTCGCCCTGTATAAAAGCGGACGCGAAATTTCACCGGGCGTAGAGCGCAAGCTGGCCGAGGCGGATGATGTGCTGGTTCTCTACCGCAGGCCGCTGCTTGATTTATGGTGCGACAGCGGGAACGATTTAACGAGCGTCATTCGCGAAGTGATGATCGAAGAGCTTGGCGGCCGTTTTGATTTTTCCGAAAAAGATATCGAGGAAATGATCGCCCGCCATCATCAGGGGATGTTGTAGGCTCCTTACGGGTAAAGCATTCCCACCGTCCATTGTCCGTCCGCGCCCAATTCATACACATATCGTTGATGCAGTCTGTTTGCGCCGTCTATCCAGAATTCGATGCGCGCGGCTTTCAGGCGGTATCCTTTCCAATAGGGGGGGCGGGGGATATCATCTTGCCCGGCAAAACGCGCGGACTGTTCCGCCGCCGCTTGTTGCAACACGTCGTAATTTTTCAGCGG
>CAYSGL010000032.1:0-7970 GCA_964430725.1 uncultured Pseudobdellovibrionaceae bacterium | reverse complement strand
AGGATTGCTGCGATGCCCATGCGTTCAAACGGCTCTCTCGCTCACGCGATGCGAAATATTGATCGGCGCGCGCATCGTCGAGCAGTTCGACTTTCCCTTCGATGCGAATCTGGCGGCGCAGCGATTTCCAATGCAGGCACATGGCGGCATAAGGATTTTGCGCCAGTTCTTGCCCTTTGCGGCCTTGCGCATTGGTATAGAATCCAAAGCCTTCATTTTTATCCACCGCCTTGATCAATACCATGCGGTTAGACGGGCGGCCTTGCGCATCCGCCGTGGCTAGGCAGACGGCATTCGGATCGTTCGGCTCGCTTTCCACGGCCAGCTGGAACCATTCCTTGAACAGATCGTAAGGATTTTCGGGTAGGTCATTTATGGTCATATTGTGGCTCGCGCTATTATTTGATGTCATGGTTTGGTCCAATTTGATATATAAGGTTCCATTATTAATCACGCTTCAGAAGAAAGGAAGCAACAATGAAAAAAACAATTTTGTCTTTGGCCGTCGTGTCGGCGCTGGCACTGGGCGCATGCGAAAATACAATGGGCGGTATGGGAACCAAACAAACCATCGGTACGGGCGGCGGTGCCATTCTGGGCGGTCTGGCAGGATCGCAAATCGGGTCCGGATCGGGCCGCTTATGGGCGACAGGGGCGGGCGTCTTGCTTGGCGCACTTGTCGGTAGTGAAATCGGCGCATCATTGGATAATGCCGACCGCGCCATGGCACAGCAAGCCAACCAGCGCGCCTTGTCCTCTCCGATCGGGCAACAGATCAGCTGGAATAACCCGAATAGCGGTAACTATGGTTATGTAACGCCGGTTAATGACGGGCGCGATGCATCGGGCAATTACTGCCGCGAATATGAACAGACCATTTATGTCGGCGGTCAGGCGCAGACGGGACGCGGTACCGCGTGCCAGCAATCTGACGGAACGTGGAAAATTATGAACTAACGTCTTGCGCGTCCATTCTTCCAAATAACAAGGCCGTCCGGTTTTATGCCGAACGGCCTTTTTGATGGCTTGTCGTTGTTGTGTTGATAGGGGGCTAGCGGCGCGGGCGGATAACCGGCACTGTACCGCAGATACCGCCGCTGGCACCGTTACAAACGGGCTGGACTATTTTCATGCTTTTTTTCTTTCTCCAAAAGAACATAGGAACTCTCTTTGCTAGTGAATGATTTTGATCGGGGCGTTCAGCAAAAGCCCCGTATTGCCGGACAAGTGGGCGGTCCGCAGGCAACCTAAATCGATATGGGCCGGCAATTCACCCAATTCGTGCCGCCCCAGTTCAAACAGGATGCTGACCCGCCGGTTTGCCGCTTCGATCAGGACCTGTTCCGCGCGGACATAGGCCGGATCGTCAAATCGGATGGTCAGTTCGTTTTGATGCCGTCCTAAATCCATATGGGCCGGGGTGTCCATACCGTCAATGATAATACACATAGTGCCTCCATGCGACGGTTTTTTGCGCCGCAATATAATCCTATCCGAAGATGGTTAGAGGGCGGTAAATATTGGATAAAATTTGATCAGATAGCGACGTGCTATAGATTTTGCGCTTTGTGCCGCAGCCAATGGTCGGCCAGCACACAGGCCATCATAGCCTCGCACACTGGGGTGCCGCGCAGCCCGACACAGGGGTCGTGACGGCCTTTGGTGACAATGTCGCTCTTCGCGCCATTATTGGTTATGGTTTTAACAGGGGTGAGGATCGAGCTGGTCGGTTTGAACGCCACGCGGACGACAATATCTTGTCCGCTGGAAATACCGCCAAGGATGCCGCCTGCATTATTACTTAAAAACAAGGGGTTGCCATCCGGTCCTAATCGTATTTCATCGGCATTTTGCTCGCCGCCCCATTCCACGGCCTCAAACCCTGCGCCGATCTCCACCGCTTTTGTGGCGTTGATCGACATCATGGCCTTGGCAAGGTCGGCATCCAGCTTGTCATAGACCGGTGCGCCCAGACCGGCGGGAATGCCGCTGGCGACGACTTCGACGATGGCGCCTGCGCTTGATCCGGCTTTACGCTGGCCATCAAGATACTCTTCCCACATGGCTGCGGCCTTAGTATCGGGACACCAGAACGGGTTTTGTCCGACCTGATCCCAATCCCAGCTGGCGCGGTCAATCTTGTGGGGGCCAACCTGCACCACCGCGCCGCGAATGGAAACATTGTCGCCAAGTGCATGGTTCAGGACTTTGCGCGCAATCGCGCCTGCCGCGACACGCATGGCGGTTTCCCGCGCGCTGGATCGTCCGCCCCCGCGATAATCACGGATACCGTATTTTGCCTGATAGGTGAAATCGGCATGGCCGGGACGGAATTTATCCTTGATGTCCCCGTAATCTTTTGACTTCTGATCGACATTCTCGATCAACAGGCCGATGGGCGTGCCCGTCGTTTGCCCCTCGAACACGCCCGAAAGGATTTTGACCGTGTCCGGTTCCTTACGCTGCGTGGTGAATTTACTTTGTCCCGGCTTACGCTTATCCAAATATTGTTGGATATCGGCTTCGGTCAGGTCAATGCGCGGCGGCACGCCATCGACGATACATCCGATCGCGGGGCCGTGGCTCTCGCCAAAGCTTTGATATTGAAACAATGTTCCGAAGCGGTTTCCTGACATAAGGAGTCTTTAGCATGAACTCTGCCCCCTGTCATCCTGAGCGAAGTCGAGGGATCCTACCCGCTATCGGCCATGCAAGTTTCCTCGGCTTCGGCGTTATCGCGTCTTCGCTCGGAATGACAAAAGGAAGAGTTAAGAAGGGGGGGTATAAAATCGTCCGCTGCGGCTGTCCGTCCGCACTCGTCGCCAGTTGCATGAGTTTGATGTCTTGCAGATAATTTAACCAATCACTCATGCCAGAAAATCCCCGTCGTCCTGTATGATTTCAATGAGGATGCCGTCCGGATCGGATATAAAAAAGAGATGGAAAGGACCGCTGCGCCCTTTATTAATAGTAATATCTGTTGAGGCAAGTCCCTTCTTGACGAGATAGTCTTTTGCCTCGTGTATATCTTGAACCCGCAAGGCAAAATGTTTGGCGCCAGTCACAGGCAAATCCGTACCTAATTCCCGCGCAGTATTCGGTAGAGGTTTCTGTGAATTTGGGTGATGAAATATTTCCAGTAATTGATCAGCTAGGCGCATATGCACAATATGCAACGTATCGTCATGCCAATGCGATTTCTTTTCGAAACCGAGCTTTTGATAAAACTCAACTGCCCTATCAAGATCGGTGACACTGATAGCTACATGGTGCAATGCAAATCGCATAATTTCATATTTAACGCCAAGAAGTCAAGAAAGCCAAGAACTAATTCGTCATTGCGAGCGTAGCGAAGCAATCTAAATCAAGAAACTAGATTGCTTCGTCGGACTTCGGCCTTCTCGCAATGACGATATGAAGGGAAAACACTTGGTGGCCTTGGTAGTTCAAAAACCCTACGCCGCTTTCTCATCTTTCGGCGCGAGGGATTGCAACAATTCGGCGGTTTCGGCGGCGGTATCGACGCTGCACATGCCAACCGTGTGATAGCCGCTATCGACATGCATGACTTCACCCGTCACGCCCGACCCAAGGTCCGAGAGCAAGAACAGACCCGAGCGGCCCACATCCTCGATCGTGACGTTACGACGCAGGGGCGCATTGAGTTCATTCCATTTCAGGATATAGCGGAAATCACCAATGCCCGATGCGGCCAGTGTTTTAATGGGGCCGGCGGAGATGGCGTTCACGCGGATGTTGCGTGGGCCGAGATCGTTCGCGAGATAGCGCACCGATGCTTCGAGTGCGGCCTTGGCCACGCCCATGACATTGTAATGCGGCATCACGCGCTCGGCGCCGTAATAGGTGAGCGTGACCAACGATCCGCCGTCATTCATCAGCTTGGCAGCGCGTTGCGCCACGGCGGTGAAAGAGAACACGGAAATATCCATCGTGCGCAGGAAATTATCGCGCGTCGTATCCATATACAGGCCGTCCAGCTCATTTTTGTCGGAAAACGCAATCGCATGTACAACGAAATCCAGCTTGCCCCACTTGGATTCAATTTCGGCGAACGCCTTGTCCATGCTGGCCATATCGGTCACATCACACGGGATCATAATATCCGATCCGACGCTTTCGGCCAGGGGGCGGACGCGCTTTTCAAGGGCTTCACCCTGATAGGTAAAGGCAAGCTCTGCGCCGGCTTCATGGGCGGCTTTCGATATGCCCCAGGCGATCGAGCGGTCGTTGGCGACCCCCATAATCAGCCCTTTTTTGCCTTCAAGCCAGTTTTTCGGTGAATTTTCCATGATATTTCAGTCCGTTATAGTTATTTGGCCATATCCTACACATTCTAGGGGGCGCGTCCAGCCTTTTTGCACCTGCGAAGGCGCAGAATTCTCCCGTTCTTGATATTTTGTTAACGGCTTTTGCCTAAGATGAGAGGGGCGGCAAAAGGGCCGTACGGGGCATTCAGGCATATCCATGATCAGTAAGCACGATTATATGACGAAGATTTGCGCGATGGTCGCGGCGCAATGCCGGGCGGTTTTTCCGTCGCTGGATCTGCATTTTATCGTCCATAATCCCGGACAGCTGGCCGATCGTCTGCCCCTGATTCAAGAAGATATCCGCCGTCACAAAGCCTATGATGCGGCGCGGCTGATTTTGGAAAAAACCCCGATGATCGAACGCTCGTCGCTTTTCGGCATGGCGATGAAAACACGATCGGGTTTTTTCGGATTTGGCAAACGCCATCATTTTCTGGCACTGATGAATATCAACACCGACGATGTTGCGGACAGCAGGGCGGGGCGTCATCTGGCTTATCACCTTGCTTTCCATGCGATTGATTTGATGCAATTCAGACTTGATCCGGCCAATCTTGAACGGTTTTCGGACGGGCCGATGATTCCCAAGCGCGGCCCGGTCAATATGGCTCTTGCCAATTTAAAGGCCGATTTATTCGCGGTCGGCATGAACTTTATGCAAGGGAATAAGGCGGCCTATCAGGAAATGGGCCGTGTTCGCGCCACGCAAAGCATTACCGCGTTTCGTGGTCACAGGGTCGAAGATTACCCCTATATTATTTCATGCGAAGCGATTCAATATGCACTGGAGGCTATGCGCCGGCGCGGAATGCCTTCTGCGCATCAGATGGTGCGCAAGGCATGCGATTTGGCGCATGACTTGACGGGGCAGGTTGATGAAAAGCAAATCAAGCAATGGCACGCCTTTGCATCGCCCGCACAAAATATGGCGTGGGCCGGGCACCCGCCCGAAGAAATTCTGGGTGCCGCCGTGAACACATCGGAAAATCCGTATATCCGCGCAACGGGATATCTGGTCGCGCAATATGCGGGCATTACTCCGCTATCGGCTTCGACGATGATGGCGCGTTATAACAGTTTCACCAGCTTCGAGCGGAACGAGCGGCTGCATAAAGAACGGATGGATAGTATTTTTGAATCCGCTTTATCGCGAAGCTTGCGCGAAGAAGCCAGCAACGCCCTTAGTGAAGCCGCCAACGAACAAAATATAGAGTTGGCCGAAGGCAATATCCTTGGTTGGTGCGCCGATGCCTTGCAGAGCGCCGGAATGATATTTGATTCGTCTATATCCAAGGGGCGCGAGGCGGCCGCCAGTGCCGCGCGCGATACGTTCCTGAATAAAAAAGAAACCAATAATTGGGCGGATCTTGTCGATCTCGGCGATAAGATTATCGAAGAAAAACGCAAAGGATATGCGGTCACGCTTGGGCATGTTGCGGATTTATGCGCCGATGATCCGGCGTTCGATCAGGTTCGCAACGCCTTGCAAAGAACAATGAGCGATCCGTCCTATCAGGCAAAATTGGCATTGGCCAATGATATGGGCATGGCGCCTGCGGCAGCCCCGGCGCCTGCAGCCCTCGTTCCCAAATCGCCGGCGCCGCGCGGTCCCGCTGTGGCGCCGTCTGGTCCTGCCGGTCCAACACTGGGCGGGGGGTCGGCGCAAATGGTGCGCGCCCGTGAATTAAAGCGCCAAAAGCGCTTGGCCGAACAGCAGGCGCAGGACAGCACCGAATAAAAAACGGCCCGTTTAAGGGCCGTTTTGTTTTTATCTTTTTATTCCTCTATCCGCAAAAGACGCGCACAACGCGATCACTGTCATCCAGTTCGACATTGATGCGGTCGGGGCGATAATCCATCGTCATAGGCTGTCCGGGGCGTAAAACGCGGTTCGGGCGGCCTGTCTCGGCGAGACGTGCCTCGACATCGTTGCGGTTCAATCCAACCCACTGGGAGAAATCGCATGCCGGTGTTTCCATCGCGGGCATGAAGGCTTCTTCTTGCGTGCTCGATTGCGCATTGCCTGACAAAGCGGATTTCGCGGCAATACCGGCGATGCCGAAGGCGAATATGGCACCACCGGCAACGACGATTGATATAAGGCGTTTTTTATCGGCCATTATTCTGCGGCACCGTCTTCAGCAGGGGCGTTCGCGGCGGCTTCTTCGGCGGCTTTGGCATCGGCTTTTGCCTTTGCCTTGGCCTCCTGCGCTTGGCGGGCCTCTGCTTTGGCGGCTTTTTTGGCTTCCTGTTTCGCGGCGATTTTTTGTGTTTTTGTTACGCCGTTATCGGTTGCCTCAACATTGCTTTCGATGCCGTGACCGGATGTCCGTTCGGAAATACGGGCGGATTTACCGCGACGATCGCGCAGGAAGTAAAGCTTCGCACGACGAACCGAACCACGACGGACCAGTTCGATGGATTCGATGCGCGGAGAATAGAGTGGGAATACACGTTCCACGCCTTCGCCCAGTGAAATTTTGCGAACCGTAAAGCTGGCGTTCAGGTCGTTTTCACCGCCGGCGCGGGCAATGCACACACCTTCATAGGTCTGGACGCGCTCGCGCTCGCCTTCACGGATCTTGACGTTGACCTTGACCGTGTCACCGACGGAAAAGGCGGGAATTTCCTTGTTGGCTTTCAGGCCATCGAGGTGTTTTTGCTCGAATTTGCCGAGCACTGCGTTGCTTTTCATGGTCTTTTTCCTTCTTCGTATGGGCCTCGACAATCAGACCGGATTGATTTCCGCTGGCAGGCCGCTTGTCTTTTTACAGGTTAAACCGCGCGTTTTATCGCAGTTTGCCGCCGTTTTTGCAAGCAAATTATTGGCCTTTTTTGATCAGATCGGGGCGGCGTTTTTGCGTGATTTCAAGGGATTGGGCGCGGCGCCAGGCCTCAATCCTGCCGTGATCGCCGCTTTTGAGGATGTCGGGAACGCTTAAAACGGCGCCTGTGGCTGATTCCCAGTCTGCCGGGCGGGTATAGTGGGGGTATTCGAGCAGGCCGCCGGTGGCCGATCCAAAACTTTCATTATCGGGCGTGTCTTCGTTGCCCATGACGCCGGGGAGCAGGCGGATGCAGGCGTCCATAAGGGTCAGGGCGGCGACTTCCCCGCCGGACAGGACGTAATCGCCGATCGAGACTTCTTCGAAATTGTGGGCATCCAGCACGCGCTGGTCCACGCCTTCATACCGGCCACAAAGCAGGGTGAGGGCCGGTTCGCCAGCCAGTTCTTTCACAAGATTTTGGTTCAGCAATTTGCCGCGCGGGGAGAGGTAGATTTTACGGCCCGCATCGGAAAGGGAGAGCAGGGCGCGTTCAATCACATCGGCGCGCATGACCATGCCCGCCCCGCCGCCATACGGCGTGTCATCGACGGTTTGGTGCTTGTCGGTCGCAAAGTCGCGGATTTGCACGGTGTTGAACGTCCATCTGCCATCTTCCAAAGCGCGGCCTGCCAGCGAATGGCCGAGATACCCCGGAAACATCTCGGGAAAAAGGGTGAGAAGGTTGATGTGAAATGCCATGCTTCATTAACCACAAAAAGGGGCTGGGTAACAAATTTTTCGGCTGCCAGTATTTTAAAGACATAACTAAGATAGGTGCATATAGTTAGCGCGAGGTAAATTATGTTGCGTG
>CAYSGL010000031.1:0-9710 GCA_964430725.1 uncultured Pseudobdellovibrionaceae bacterium | reverse complement strand
CAAGCAACTGTGCGTTGGCGCCGTATGCACGAGCCATTGTTTTCTCCTTTGATGTGGGGGGGGGGGGGGGTAAAAAATCAGCCGAGTTGATCGGCGGTGACGTAAATCAATTCGATGGGAACGATGGCGGCTTTGATGCCTGCCACCCCTTCGGTAACCAGCATGTCCATGTCCGGTGCCAGCGCGGTGGCCATATCGCACAGACCACCGAGCGTTCTATCGGTGGCAATGGTGGCAGCAATCCCCTGAAAGAGATTGTCCAGAGCCGCGTCGCGCTCCGCCTGCCCTCCGGCCTGTACCGCCACCTCAACAACTGCTCTGTGTTCCCAAAAATAAGAGAGCGGCGACAAAAGAACCTCCGGCTCGCCTGGCGTACCGTCGCGCACGATAAGCAAGCCGTTCGGTGGAATTTTTTCGGGCAGAACTTCGTTGCGGAGAACCTTGGCATCGGTGATCGTTTGCAGACGCGTAAACAACGCCTGCAAAATTTGTTCGCGTTTTGTCATGATTTCACACCTGTTTTCGGCCAGCCTGCCAGCACAAGGCGCGGCACTTTATCCAGCCATTTTTGCGATACGCTATCGACATCGAAGCGTTTTTTGAGCGTGGTTTGCGGCACGAGAATAAACATGACCACCGTGGTCACACCTGATCCCGTCTTGATCGCGCGGTTGCTGGCGACACGCGCGCGGCCTTTGCTCGTAATTCTGAAATTGTCGACCACGAGAAGGCCAAATCTGCGTCCCCCTTGCGGCGGGACATAGCGAAGCGGAATGCCAGCCTCTTCAAAATCGGCGGGTCTGACTTTTCTGCCCTCGCGCCGTGTCACATATTGTGTGGGGATCGCCAGATAACGGGAGTGCTTCGGGCGAATGGTCACGCCTGTGGCAAACGATCCCACGATGTGCGGCGCATTGTTGTAAACAAAGCCCGCCGCCTCCATGCTTTTCCCGCCTTTGGGATAAACATTGCCGCGCCATGTTTTTGAAAGGCGATCACCGAGGCCTGCCCCCGCGACTTGCGCCCTCAATTCCAGTTTTAATCCGTCCGTGGCTTGGCTGATGCCCGTACCGATAGCGGTTTCGGCATCGGTGATTTCCTGCTCCATGATCTTTTTCAGATCACCGACAAGAGCTGCCCGTAGCCTCACTCCACCCTCACATCAAGCCGCCAGACAAGCCGTTCACGATCCGCTTTCGGTTCGGACTGAATGATGTAGGTCACGCCTTTATGGACAATCTTGTCGCCTTCTTGCGGCGCAGGCACTTCCCATGCACGCACATCAAAGAGCGTTTGCGAAGCGTGGATCTGGCCACCACCAAAAGTCAGCACCTCGTCCGGCTGCTTGACCATGAGCCGGATCGGATAAGGCGCGGACGCACCCGTTTGAAAGGATGCGTCCGCTCCCAGCAAAGGATCAGCGAAAAGCTGATCGATCATATCCGCGAAGGACATCGGGACTTACGTCCGTTTCGCCTTGATCAGCGTGCGCGGGCGCGTGCAGATCGGAAGCGGGTTCGATTGCGTATGCAATTTAACCCAGCGTGCGAATTCCTGATCCACCGCCTGCTTTGCGTAGCGCGGCAGACCGATAGTATTTGCCGTTTCCACAAAGTCCGCAGGCGCGTTGTACTGGCGGAAGAGGCCAGGCACGCCCACAGGGAAGAAGTGCGCCTTGTTCGCGTCGGTGTAATCCACCGTCCCGACCTTGCCGCGATATTCTTCAAACACGATCCCTGCATACTCGAAGGAACCGCGGGCCTGTCCTTGGCGAAGGAAAAGACCGTCCATGTAGCGTTCATACGCTTCCTTGACTTCGATATGGGTAATCAAATCGTCAAAGAAGGCCGATCCGCAAAGCGCGTGGACATGCTGATACGGCTGTGCGCCCAGCTCGTCCTCGATCTTGCGGCGAACATCATGGCATTTCTTTTTAATGATGCCTTCGGTGGGCGTCGCATTGTCCAGATCGAAGTCGATCTCGGAATGCTGGCTCACGCCAAACTCATCAAAGAGGTCGTACAGGATGGTCGCCCCGTCCGCGTCGAGGATCTGGCCTTTGATCGCACCGATCCGCATGTGTTCGAGCGTGGCATCATGTTTTTGTGCCATCTCTGCAAGGCGGAACTGAATGACCTGTTCGATGCTCTCCAGTTGCGATTCCGACCCGAAGGCGCGGACGTTCTGGATTTCATCGGCCAAAATCGTGTCTTCCAGCGCGATGTGGGGGACAACGAACGAGCGTGCTTTACGCTTGTTCAACTGGTTTTGAACGGCAGGCGCACCGCGCGAGGTGGTCTCGATCAAGTTGAGGCTGCCTTCGCGTTCTTCGATCATCACGGAAGTCGTGGTAATACCGGACTCCGTGAAAATCCCAAGCTGGCCGATCCTGCCAGGAATAAACGGGATTTTGTTGATCGAGTCGGTAAGCGAGATTACCGAAAACGCGCTATTGGAAAATACATCAAGGGTAGGCATGGGGGGTGTTCCTTTCAGAAAATGAAGGCGCAAAACGAAAAACCCCGCGAGGCGATGCCTGCGCGGGGTTGATGCGTGTTGAGCGGATTAAGTTATCGGGCGATGATGCCCACGGCCTGTAGGGAGCCGAGGCCATCGGCTTTCTGGTTATCGGTGGCTCCGGTAAACCAGACGAGTTCGCCTGCATTCACTTCGGCTTGCCGGACAATGCCGACGCCAGGAACGTCACCCGCCGTGGCATCGGCGTAATCGAGCAGCAAGGCCACCGCGATTTGCGATCCGTCCGTGTTGGCGGGATTGTATTCCTTGAATTTCTCCACGCCTTCGACGGTGACAGTGAAGCGGTCACCCGCCACAAAGTCGGTTGCGCCATCGGCAATGGTGAATTCAATCGGCCCATCAAACGGCGTGCCGACCACGGCGGTGCCAATGGTCACACCTTCGGGATCCTCTACCGAGAATGTCCCGCCGTTTGCGGCAGGCTCGATACAGGTCAGGGTGTAATCCCCTTTTTTGGCGGATGTGTTCGCATCCACCGAACCGATGGTACCGTTTCCGGTGTTGCCAGCTACGGCGGCACCTGTGGCACTACCGTCCAGAACCTTTCCAAGCACATGGCCTGGATTCAAATTCTGGCCGGAAAGAACGGTGATGCTTTCACGCGAAAGCGTCCCGTTGGCTTCGGACACAAGAAATTCGGACTTGTGTTGTCCTTCTGTCAATTCAGGCATTAGTTTTTGCTCCTTTTCTGATTGTTGCGGGATGCGTAGATAGCCGCCGTATCAATCTTCGGCTCATCTTTTGCGGTTGTGGTGCGCGGTGCGGCGTAGCCCATAATTGCCGTGGCTTCGTCCTGCGCCGCCCGCGCATTCAGCAGGACTTTACGGATGGTCGAGAGCGGGACAGCCTTGGAGATAAACGCCGCCGCCTTGTCCGGCCTGCCAGCGAGGAGGCAGAGTTCGTTGACAGCCGCGAGATAGGCGAACGCCTTCTTTCTCTTGGCCTTGCGCGACATCGCTTTGCGTTTTGCGCGGCGGCGGGAGGCTGGCGTTTCTTCCTCATCCTCATCGTCCAGTTCGAGGTAGGCATCATCGTCTTCCTCCTCGTCCTGTTCGGCCTTGCGTTTTGCGCGTTTTGATTTGCGCGATGCTGGCGCATCTTCTTCCTCGTCATCGACATCATCGGTTTCAAGATAGGATTCATCATCCTCGTCTTCTTCCGTTTCTGCGCGGCGTTTGGCTTTGCGGCTTTTACGGGATGCAGGCGCATCCTGCTCTTCCTCTTCACCATCCTCGCCTTCAAGATGGGTGTCGTCTTCCTCATCTTCATGCTCTTCCGCGCGATGCTTTGCCCTTTTGTTGCGACGGGCGACAGCATCATCCTTTTCTTCGTAGTCTTTTTCAGTTTTTGCCATTTTGTGCTCCTTTGAGTTTGGCGTGGGGTGGGTGAATGCCCGCCCGTATTCACGGACGCGCGAATCTTCTCCTTCGTCATCCAGCACAGAGAAAATCTCCGCCATGATGTCGTCGTCTTCTATGTCTTCGGGGTACTGCCCGATTTTACGGGTGGCATTGGGCTTCAAAACCTTTTGCGCGATGGCATTCAGCGCATCGTCAAACGTGCCGATCTGGTCGGCCAATCCTGCCTTGATCGCATTTTCGCCAAAATAAAGGCCGGCTTCCGTTCCCTTGATAAAGTCCTCGTCCAGTCCGCGATAATGGGAAACCACGCGCGTGAAGATCCGGTAGATGCGATCCACTTCCATCTGAAGGTTTGAGCGGGCAGGATCAGAAAGCGGCTCGTGCGGAGAAAGATCGTTCTTCCGCGCTCCGGCATAAATGGCCGTGTAGGTCAAACCCGCCTCGGCCTCCGCCTTGCTTTCATCAAGGTGAACAGCGATCACACCGATGGATCCCGCGCCGCCAGTGCGCGGAATATAGATTCGCTGCGCCGCTGCCGCGATCACATAAGCCGCCGAAAATGCATCTTCGTTAACCACGGCGTAGATCGGTTTGATCCGGCTGGCCGCATAAACCTTGTCCGCAAAATCGAACACGCCGCCCGACTCCCCGCCGGGGCTGTCAATGTCGAGCAAAATTCCCTTGATGGAATTATCGTTCAAGGCCGCGTCGAGCTGTTCTTCCAGCCCGATATAACTGGTCAGGCCGCTTTGTGCTTCCAGCCCTACCGTCCGGCGCACCAGCGTGCCGATAACCGGAATGACTGCAATGCCATCTTTAGAGATTCCATATTCATGCGTTTCCGGCGGCGCGGCGATAGGGAGCTTTTCACCTTCCATGCGCGGCACCACGATATTTAAGATGGTGTCCAGCTTGGCGCGGCTTACCATCAAGGGCGTGTTGAACACGCGCCCTGCCGTGTAAGGCAAAAGGTTCATGAGGTTTCCTCTGTTTTGCTAGGGGTTTGATTGTCGTTTTCAAATTCTGGCGGCGGTTGTTCGACCTCCCCCAGCTTGCCAAGACGGATCCCCAGCTCTTCCATGCGGCGTTGATCCGCCGCGATGCGCTGATAGGTCTCGTCAATATCGTAGCCCTCGGATTCAATAATGTCGGAGGGGGCTTTCCAGCCGCATTCCTGTGCGATCTTTTCCGCCTGCCGATCTTTGAGCGGATCGACCCACTCCCACTTCGGCGGGATCCATTTGACAGGCGTATAAAGTGCGCGGTTCGATGCGAAGTCCGGCATATCAATGGCACCTGAGATCGCCGCCGTTTCCAGCCAGCGCAACCACACAGGGCGGCAAAGCTGGAAGATCATGACCGCGTGCTGGAACTGATCCAGCCTGCGCCGGAATTCCACGGTACCAGCGCGGATGCTGGAATAATTGGCGGCTTTCAAATCGCCCGTAATATTCGTGTATGGCATCCCCATCGCCGCGCACGCCGCGAGAAGATTGCGATACTGGAAAGGC
Source organism: uncultured Pseudobdellovibrionaceae bacterium (assembly GCA_964430725.1). GTDB lineage: Bacteria > Pseudomonadota > Alphaproteobacteria > Micavibrionales > Micavibrionaceae > CAYSGL01. The sequence goes on along the minus strand of CAYSGL010000031.1, from coordinate 4,300 downwards.
TCGTACGCGCCGCCGACATCGGCAGGCGATGAAAATGTGATGTCCTCCCCAGGCAAAAGCACCTGCATGGTGCCAGGCGAGAGGCCAGCCAGTGAAGTGCCGGAAGAATCCGGCTGATCTTCGCCCAGCATATTGTCTTCGGGCGCATTCTTCGTAATGAAACCCGCAAACAAGGCCGCGACTTTCTTGCGGTCAAGCTCGGCATCATCGTATTGATCGAGCAAGAACAGTTTGACCAGAGCAGGGGAAATCCACGGCACGCCCCTGATCTGACCTGGACGTTGCGGACGGTAGATGTGCAGGACTTCCGAGGCAGGGACGCGCACCATTTCGCCGTGGTTGCCTTGTTCCGTGGCATCGCCAGGGTGCTTTCGATAAAAGTGATACGCGACCCGCTTGCCGATTTTATCAAACTCGATCCCGCACCGGACTTCATTGCCGTGATAGATCTCCATTTTGTTGAACGGCAAAAACTCCGCTTCCAGAATTTGAATTTGTAACGGCACCGTCAATCCGTCCTCGATCCGGCGCGAACGGAAACGCACGAAACATTCCCCCGCCTCGAACATGGCGCGGGCGACAAGGGCTTGAAGCCCGTAAAAATCTGTCAGACCATCGGCATCGGCTTCATCCGTCCATGCCAGCCATGCACGCTGGATCGCATCTTTCAGCTCGGCATCCTTGACCAGCGAGGATGGCTTGATCCCCGTACCCACAGCATTGGCCACGAAAGTATCGGCAGCATTGGCGGCATACGGGTTAGAGCGAATAATCTGCCGCGCACGCGCCCGAAGCGTATCCCCGCCCGATGCCAAAAGCGTGTTGATATTCTCTTGTGTCGCACGCCAGCCGATCAGCCGCCGTTTTTGCATAGCCCCTTCAAAGGCGGATGCAGACAGCTTTCCCGTCGCGGCATAATGCATAGCCGCGCGGACACGTTTTAGGAATTTCATGATTACAAATCTTTTTCTGCGTGAATTTTGATGCGGCGCGTGTGTGGTCGTCCCTGATCGCGGGCCAGCGCGGATTCCACTTCGTTCAAAGCTGCCCGAAGTTCATCCATAGAACGATAGTCAACGGTTTTCCCGTCATACGACAGGCGCAGGACTCCGCTTGCGATTGCCCTTTTCAGGGCATCGCGCTGTGCTACAGTGTAAGTCATATTATCTTTCAGGATTAAAGAGGATGCAGTTACAAAAACTTCAAACTTGGCCAAAATCTTTTGACGATGGGTTTTATGGCACCGTAATTTTTGACAGAGTTAAAAGAACGGCTATAAAAATATTCAAAAAAAGCCACAGTCATGATCGTAGCCATATAGAATCCACATATAGAAACGAGATAGCTGCTTATGCTCTTGCAAATGCTCATCCCGATATACAAGGGCATGTTCCTGCATTTTTTGGCAAACAAGACATTGATTCTATTCTTGACCATAATGGGAATGACATTTCTGATCAGTATTATTTAGATCTGAACTTTAAAATGGAATTCATTGAAGGTTGCTTTGAGAAATTTGGAAACCTTCCAAGTGAACACAGTAACACTTACGCTCATTTATTTAAGATGGCCGGAATTAATCATTACTGTGATTGTAATTTTATCATTGATGAGAACGGCGTTTATAAGTTCATCGATATTTCTACGAAGGAAATCATTCCCGAATGGTAATAATACTTACTATTCATTTCTTTGTGATGATATCCATTCCATGTACGCCATGATCACGATTTGCGCGACTTGCGCGACGATCGCGTTCCCGTAGGCGCGAAGTCGTCCCACTCTGGCGGTAGCCCCATGAGCCAACGGGAATGTGCCTGATTCAACTGCCCTCCATTTTCCATCTCTGCAATAGATCCAGTCAGCAGATCGCCAGAAGCCGTTAGTCGGGCCGGGCCGTTCAACGTCAGTTGCGCCGTGACATCCAGCGTGTCGGTGCTGATCTTCCCGTCCCGAATCCGTCCCCCTTCGTACCCGCCCTTGTGATCCCTCGTGGTCGGTGTCGGCCATCCGCTCATGCTGGCCACCGCACCGAGGCCGTTCTGAAAACCCTCCCGCATCCGGTTGCAGGCTTTCGTGGCATCCGTTGCCATCGGTGTCGGCCAGTGCGCCTCCTGCGCTCTCGCCGCCAGATTGGGGGTGAAGTCCTTGCGCGTGTAGGCCGTGATCTTGTTTGCAAGCGGGGTCGGCCAGCTTGCAAGGTGCTGTGCAAAGATCGCAAGATCGCTCCCGCGATTTTTCCGGTTGTACTGCCTCTCGCTGTATTCCTGTGGTGTTTGCGTCCGGCTGTGCTTCACATCGTGCGCCATCGGTGTCGGCCATCCGGCCATCCCCGACATCATCGGCAGCGTCATGCCGCCCACACCCTTTTTCTTGCCTTCCGCAAGATGACGGGCATTCCGCGCTTGCTTGGTTTCCCAGCTCTCGTCCGATACATCCATCGTTCGCGGCGTCGCCCAATGCGCCAGATGCGCCTCGTCCCTCAGCTTGTAGCGTCCCGCGCATCCCTGCCGGATTTCCATCACCCCGCCCACCGGATCCGAAGCCGATGGCGTTCTCCAGTTCGACAAAAGCACCGTGTCTTTCAGATCCATCCGGTAGCTTCCCAGCGCATTCGGATCGCGCGGCCCGTCCTTCTTCAATCTCCCCGCACGGCCTTGCCCATTGGAATCTATCGCTTGGGGTGTCGGCCACGAAATACAGTCTTTGCCGGATGTGCGGCGCACCGACGCCCGCAGCGCAAAGATCGAAAGGTGCGATGGCGTAATCCGCTCCTTCCATGTCAGAGTGAACAAGGTCGAACCAAGCAAGTCCGTCTTTTGACGCAACCTGTTCCCCAAAAATGACCGGAGGTCTGCACTGATTGATGAGATAAAACCAGTGCGGCCATAGGTGCCGCTCGTCATCAAACCCTTTTCCTTTGCCTGCCGAGGAGAAAGGCTGGCAAGGACAGGATCCCGTCCATACGGGTCTATCATCACTCCATCCACTTCGGCGCAAGGAATACGACCACACGCCGATTCCTGCGAAGAAATGGCACTGGCTGTATCCCTTGAGATCATCAGGTCGAACATCGACAATTGATCGGTCATCAACATCACCTGGTGCGATACGGCCTGCGGCAATAAGATTTTTCAGCCATGACACCGCATAGGGGTCAATCTCATTGTAATAAACGGCCATGTTAAATGTAATTGCTACCGATAACCCTGCGGCCTCTCGGTGATGCAACATCCTTTTTCTGCGCGGTTGCTTTTTTGCCGGATGACAGGCTCTTACCCATGATCCGTTCCATTTTTTCCCAAGCCTTGTCCGTGAAGCGATCTATGCCGACAGACGATGCCGCCGCCCGCGCATAGACACGGCAGTCCAACACTTCGTTGCGCTCACGCAACTTGCGCCATTCACGGTAAGCAAACCCACGCTTGTCCTTAACCGTCACCAGCCGCTCGGCGGTGAGCTGCTTGAAAAACTCTTCGGGGTATTTCGGGTAATGACAATATCCCGATGGATACGGCTCCCCGGCCTCAAGCTGTTCGTCCGTGGGCTTGTCTTTTCGCAAGAAGCCGTACAGCTCCGATTTGCAAAAAGATGACCCGACAGGCCAGACCATAAAGCCGCGCCGTTTTCTTTTTCCTTTTACCGTTACATCTTCGTGAGATACCGCGCCGAGCGGCGCACTGGTTTTATTTGTTCCCTTTATAGGAATGACTCGGTCACTCTGTTTTTTCCGCACCCACGCATAGACTGCTGGCGTTGCGTATCCCGTATCCACGGCGAGGCGATAAATCGGCAAGTCCACGCCTTCTGCATCGGGGAAGGTTTCTTCGAGAAGATCATCGATATGCATCCACACTTCTTCCCTGTTCGGGTCGCCTGGAAACACACGGTAATCAACAGACCAGCTTTCACGCTCATGTCCCCATGCTACGATTTCAACTTCAAGACGATCTTTTTGAACGTCAACACCAGCGGTAAGAAAAACACCGCCCTTCGGCACAATGCCAATCGGATAATCTTCACGGCGGTCATACAGGCGTTGCCATTCCGGTGCCTCACCACTATCCGCCCATGTACGGGCTTCGATGGTGTTGACGTAAACTTTCATGGCCGCATCGTCTTTCGCGGCGGCTTTGCGCTCTGCGATCTGCGCCCATGTCAGCCACGGGCTGTTCAAACCCGAAAGCCAGAAGCCGGCGATGGCACTGGCGGGATTGTCCGCACGCCACACCCCGCGCGAATTCATCCATGCCTTGCGGTAGCTTGGAATTGCGACACCGCAATGCTCACAATAATAGGC
>CAYSGL010000030.1:6044-9811 GCA_964430725.1 uncultured Pseudobdellovibrionaceae bacterium | reverse complement strand
GTAATAAACAGGCGCCATAGGGTGCCGGATGCCCGCATTTAACATCAGCGTGCGTATTTTCTCGCCATGCTCGCCTGCCATTTCCTGCACCTTGAAAAAGGTCGCAACGGAATCGCGCGCCGATAAGGTCGCGCTGCCTTTACGATTTACTTCCGCCTTGGCATTTTCAAACAAGCTTTTACGGCGCTTCTCAATAATATCGCGATAGCGCTCTTTCTTTTCGCTACGCACAAGAAAAGGATAGGCAAACGCAACAAAGGATAACGCCGCGAGAAAAGCGCTCCCGACAACAATCAAAAACTGTGTATCAAAGCCGAACATCGTTATACCTTGAAGTTAATCATCTGGCGCATAACAAGTATGCCCAGCAACATCCACGCCGCTGCGCCATACATTAAAAAACGCCCATCGTTGAAGAGCACCATAAAATACGCGTTATTGACAAAATACATCCCGATTCCGACCAGAATGGGCAGCGAACCGATAATGGCGGCCGATGCCTTGGCTTCGGCCGAAAGCGCCTGTACCTTGCGTTTCAAACGGAAGCGCGCGCGAATGACGCCCGCCAAATTCTCCAACACCTCGGACAGGCTCGATCCCGTTTGCGTTTGAATGGCAATCGCTGTGGCAAACATCTGCATTTCAGGGATTGGCATTCTGCGGGCCGCCTCCAAGGTCGCTTCGGGCAAGGGAATGCCGATTTTTTGCTGATCAAAAATCCGGCCCATTTCATCGCCAACAGGCCCGGTAAATTCACGCGCCACCATTTTGATGCATTCACTGACCGGCATACCTGCCTTTAACAGTCGCTGCATCGCTTCCAGGGCATCGGCAAGATCATCCATAAATTTTTTCTGACGGTGCTTGATCATCATACCCAGAACGATTTTTGATCCGCCAAACAAAACAGCGATAAACGCCATCAGCGCAACCAGCCACGATCCGTTCCAGATATAAATGGCCGCCGCCATCACGCCTGCACACAGGCAGGACACAAGCCAGAATTTTCGCACCCCCGATTGAACGCCTGCCATGACAAGCTTATGCGATAGGCTTTCACGTGCTTTCTTCTTATCGGCGTTCTCAACCGCTGCGCCCTCTTTTAGTTTTCTTGCCAGATCTTGACGGCGCTGTTCGGCGGAATGGGCATCTTTCTTTTGCAATGCGGTGCCGCCACCCTGAACGATCTGTAGAAGGCGTTTACGCCGCTTTCCCTGAACCGAGGCAATCAGGTACATACCAAGCCCTGTTACCGTGAGGATCAACAGAACAGAGGTGCTTATTACCAATACAGACATTATCCGTATGCCTCTTCCATCGCATCGAGGACCAGTTTTTCAACGCCGAATTGCCGGGCCTTATCCCAGAATTTCGGCCTCATACCTGATGATTTGAGCTGGGTAATCAACTTGCCTTTTTCATCTTCACCCAGAAATTCCAGCTTAAAGAGGTCTTGCATCGTGACGACTTCGCCTTCCATGCCGGTAATCTCGGAAATATGCGTGACTTTTCGTGACCCATCACGCAGACGTTGTACCTGAATAATTACATTAACCGCCGAAGCGATTTGTTCGCGAACCGCGCTGCTGGGCAGGTTTAAACCGCCCATGGCGATCATGTTTTCCATACGTGAAATCGCTTCGCGTGGATTGTTGGCGTGCACCGTCCCCATCGATCCATCATGTCCGGTATTCATAGCCTGCAACAGGTCAAATGCTTCGGGGCCGCGCACCTCACCGACAATAATCCGCTCAGGGCGCATACGCAGGCAATTTCGCACCAGATCGCGCATGGTAATTTCCCCGACACCCTCCAGATTCGGCGGGCGAGTTTCAAGACGCACAACATGAGGTTGTTGCAGTTGCAATTCGCAAGCATCTTCGCAAGTGATAATCCGCTCTCCGGGTTCGATATACCGCGTGACGCAGTTGAGCATCGTTGTTTTTCCAGATCCCGTCCCACCCGATACAAGAATATTAACCCGGCAACGGCCAATCGCCATAATCAGTTTTGCCGCACTCGGCGTCATCGCACCAAATTCCAGCAATTTTTCCAGCGTCAATTTATCCTTTTTAAATTTACGGATCGTCATACAAGCGCCATCAACCGCCAGAGGCGGAATAATGACGTTCACACGTGATCCGTCAGGCAAGCGCGCATCGCAAATGGGAGAAGCTTCATCGACACGCCGGCCAATAGCACCGACAATACGCTGGCAGATTGTGGTCAAATGCTGATTGTCGCGAAACTGGATACGTGCGCGCTCGATTTTGCCGTTGACCTCGATATAAGTTGTCTCCGGCCCGTTAATCATAATATCGGCGATATCGTCCCGTTCAAGCAGTTCTTCAAGCGGCCCGAAACCAAGCATATCATCGGCGCATTCCTTGGATATCTTCGCCAGCTCAGCCGGCGTTACATCCAGATTGCGAAAGCGGGCAATTTCTTCGACCGCTGATAAAACTTCTTTCCGCGCCTCTTCCGATTTCATGCGCGCCAGCGCTTTAAGGTCTATGCCATCACGCAAATCAAGCCAGATACGATTGCGCGCGCGCTGTAACCGTAACGTCGACAAACCACTATCAAGCGGCTGCTCGGCGGCTTCCTGAGTCTCGCCGTCAAAAACCTCAATGACATCGTCATCCATGGTTTTGCTTGGTTTATCCTGTACCGATTGTATGACAGGCGGCGGGGACGAGGTGCTATCGGTTTTTGTTGTATCGGGAGAGGGGGCCGGCGTCACAGGCTGTTCGGAGGAAACCATCTTTTCTACCGCTGCTTTTTCCGGCGGCGCTATTTTATTCTTATCAGGGGCGGCCGAAGGACCGTTGACTGGCTTTTTCCCGAACATTTATTTCTTGATCTTCCCCAAAATACCGCCAAACAAACCGGCCTGATCCCCGCCTTTTTTGAATGGGATCGCCTGTCCCTTGCCCGACATAACTTTTTCGACAAGCGGTAGAAGAGAGGCGATGAAGCCGGCAGCATTTTTATCCTGTGATAAATTTTTTCCATCACTTTCCAGCCCGACAAAGAGCCTTGCGTCATACGGTAAAAAAACAGACGGGGTAACGCCAAGCGCGGCAGCGATATCGCCTTTGGCAATTTCTTTTCCGGGCGCCATACCACACATATTAATAGCGAGATCCAGATTATCCAGATGGCCACCGTGAAGTGTTTTTATTTCCTGCATCAGGGCACGTGCAGACCGCAGCGCGGACAGGGTTGGCTGGGCAACAAGAATGATTTCATGGGCGCGGTTGATCACCGTTCGCTTGAGGGAGGACGCAGCCCCCGATAAATCGGCAAGAACAAGCGGGTGATCGACCATCACCATATCAAGCAGTTCTTCGTACTGCTGGGCATGGATATTGCTATCAAGCAATGGTTCCGAACCGCTAGCCAAGACACTGAGACGCTCATGCGGCTTATACACCATACGATGCAGCGTATCACGATCGCGGGCGGCGGCAGCGCGCATGGCTTCATTCAACGTACCTTGCGGCTCGAAGCCCATCCCCACACCAAGCGAAGACCATCCCCCCGCCGCATCAAGCACAAATGTTTTTTGGGACAGGCGATCTGCCAAACCCCATGCCAGCGCTTGCGTCATGGTCGAAACGCCCGTCCCCCCTTTCGACCCAATCATGGCAATCAAGCGCGATCCTGATGTACCAAGCTGCTCAATCAGGGCAGACGCAATAACTTCGGACAAAATCGATTGCGCGACCGGGCGTACCAGATAATCCCGCACACCCATAGCCGTC
>CAYSGL010000030.1:0-6034 GCA_964430725.1 uncultured Pseudobdellovibrionaceae bacterium | reverse complement strand
AATTCACATCATTGACCGGCCCGATAATGACCGCGTTCGTCCCTTCGGCGCACAACCCGGACAAGGCCTCAAGACGGGACGTAAAACTGTCATCCGTACTGTCCGTTTCGATGATCACCAGCGCGGGAGAGCGCGTTTGCCGATAGGTGGCGATAGCGCTTTCGACATCACCTTCTTCAACACTCACCGTAACTCGCGCAAAACGCCAGTCGTCTATCAGCGCGCGCGCAGCTTCTGCCGTTTTTTTATCCCGCAGGAAAAAATCAACACCGGCAGACGGCAGCAATATATTCGTTTCAGTATCACTCATACCCCTAATGTCCCCGAGCGCAAGCGTCAGGTCTCCAATATTTTACGGACTCAATTCCTCACGGCCAATTCTCTCCAGCTCGCGGTTCGCGTCTCTCGGGCCGTAATTACGCCATTCTTCTATAATATTGGCGTTGCGCCGTCCGTCGGCCGGCTGTGTATCGCCACTGCGTCCCATGAGATCGGCGGGACGGGCAATCTGCCGCGCCAGAAGGCTTTCCGTAGAGCATCCAAAGCGGTACTGGGCAATGTCCCGTGTTGTTTCATAACTGTCCACGCCCGGCATCGTATGACAATCGGACGGTGCGCGCGCCTGATAAGTTTCATAGGAAATAACCAGTGACGGGCGGGCATCATCCATAGGCATCGTGCGCGTCCGTATCGACGCGACACCCCTTCCGCGCATATTTTTTTCGATATCCCGCAGCTGGTTTCTGGCTTTCATGGCCGTGTAGGATGATGCCTGCGGATCATATAATATGGCCAGATCAAGCGGTCCGCTGCCATAGCGGGCATAATCATCGGCGATCAAGGCCAATGTCACATCACTGACATCTTGCACAGGGATTTGCTGAACAGCGATCTGGTGCTGTAATTCGACACGGCTGGTATTCATCATCGATGGCGTTGATTGCGGCGCGCAGGCGGCCAGCAAACCAAACGACATAACGGCCAGATAAAATTTTCTACCATACATCATCAATCCACCATATATCCGTAAGAGCCATGAGAGAGAAGCTGTTCTGGGGCGTCCCGACCATAAGTACGGCGGACGTAATTCCCAAACACTTTGTTCAATTTATTTTCCTGACGATCCGCCGCGATCTCTTTGGGCTTTGGCGGTGCGGGCGCTGGCGCCGGATCAACCGGACGAGAGGCTTGCCGGATAATATCGTGCTCCGCCAAATCATCAACGCTCAACCGCGCCAGTTCATTGGCACCGCCTGATGCTTGTGCCGATTGATTATGGGCAAACGGCGCGACCAGATAAGGCGTAATCATCACGATGACTTCGGATTCATTGCGCGTAAAGCTGTCGGATTTGATCAGGTCCCCAACAATCGGCAGGTCTTTAACCCCCGGCAAATGCGTCAGGCTGGAAAGCGTATTTGATTGCAGCAGTCCGGCAATCATCAATGTTCCGCCGCTCGGCAACTCGACAATTGTATTGGCGCGGCGAACGTTAAAACTGGGAATATTAATGCCGTTTAATTGCAACCCCTGATCAAAAGACGCGGTCGATACCTCTGTCGTCATTTCCAGCGTAATACGCTCCGGTGATTGGACGACAGGACGGAAATTCAACGACACACCAAATGGTTTGAATTCATACACAAGGTTGCCATCGCGGTCGCGCTCCGTCGGGATGGGGAACTCTCCCCCCGCCAGGAAACCGGCCTGTTCACCCGAAATCGCGGTCAGGTTCGGTTCGGCCAGCGTATTGAGGATTCCTTCTTCCTCCAGCGCACGGGCAACAAACTGCAACGGGCCGAAATCGCCGGACATATAATTCAGAACGCCAACCGCCAGCGGCACCGGATTTGTCAGGCCCACACCTGCCGTTGTGCCGATGGCACCGGCCACATTGCCCAGATTGGGGAAATCGCCGACACTGGCGCTTCCGGCATTCACCTCAAGTCCCAGATCCTTGAGCGCATTACGGGCGACTTCGACAATCTTCACGCGTAGCATGACTTGTTGTTCGCCGCGCACCTTCATCATATTGGTCACGATTTCATCGACAGAACGGGCGCTCTGGCCGCTTGCTTCGCTGGCATATTCGGCCACAAGACGCGCAATCCCACTGGCAACGGCCGGGGTCGATACGCTTCCCGTCACGACAACCTGATCGGTCAACGCACGAATGCCGACACGCTCGTCCGGAAATAATTCTTCCACTAATGCGGCGATTTTATCCGTATCCATCTGGACGTGGATATTTATTTTCTTAATGACGTTGCCCCGCTCGTCGAGCGTAATGACATTGGTGTCGCCCAGCGCCGTTCCCACCAGATACAAACGGTCCGCAGTCACGGCCATCACATCGACAATAGACGGGTTGGCGACCAGAACATCGGCAACATCGGCGCCGATATCCAGCATTTCGGCTTTACCAAGCATAATATCGACCAATGGGTCTTTCTGCTCTTTGATCCCCATAGGCTGTAGATTGAATTTATCCGCCTGTGCCTGTCCGCCCCATAAGACCGTCACCAGCAGAGCACAGCATAATACAGCAACATAATTGCGTGATAGGCGCTTCATGTTATTATTCATCACTACCATCCCCCAAGCGCCGCGCGATACCATCGGCAATACCTTCACGAAACGCATCCAGCACATCCGCCGTCGGCATCATATCGCCCGCCGCAGAATCCGGCACCAGATCCGGTGCAACCGCACCGCCATCCATCATTGTATCCAATGTTGCCGCGCCTGATGTCATATATTGAACCTGTGCGCCATTATAAACACGAACCTGTCCGCCCGATCCTGCAGACATCTGGCCAATCACTTTGCTCAGTGTCACATCGGTGGTGGCTTTGGCACCGGCGATACCGGCAACATCGCCTAAAGGACGCAAAGACAGGGTAATATCACCCATCTCACTGGCCAGCGCGATTTTTTCCGCACCGGACGGCTCGACTTCCAACGTCACTGTCTGGCGCGTCTTGGCACGTTTGCTTGATGTTTCACCCGCTTCCTGGGCAATGGAGCGGTTATCGATCCCGAGCACGCGAATGTTCTCTAAAATCGTTTCACTGGCATAACGACGGACGATCGGACTGTTGCCTGTACGATTAACCGTATAGGTCAAAACGACATCAACATAATCGCCGACACCGATCAGGCCGCCGGCAATATTTTCAACCCTGACTTGAATCCCAACGGCACGGTGACCCTCGCGCAAGGACGCCGCCAGCAAATTGCCGCGCGATGCATCCACCACCATTGCGCGGCTCATCGGCTGTCCCGCTGCAACGCGTTCCTTTAAACGTCCTTCCAGCGCTTCTGCCGGTGCCTGCCCCCTGTTGCGGCGGATGGCCCCCGTGAAAAGCATCGCTTCGGGCCACTCCTGCCATTTGACATCGGCCCCGCTCAACTCCGTCCCAATACGTAAGTCACGCGCAGCGACCAGAATTTCAGCCTGAACATCACGCGGCGGCGGTTTATCCCCGCTCAAGCCAGCCTGCACCAGCACCGCCACAAGAATGGCAATCACAAATCCACCGGCAAGGACGATAACAATATTCTTGTTCATATTATTCCCACTGTTTTTAAGCGGACCCGTGATGACGGCAACCATTCCGCGATATGCGGCACAAAGACATACTCATCCTCACTCTAGGCCGGAATGGTTAACATTCCATGAAACTTGTTCCGACATCCTACCCTGCCGCCAGTACCAGCAATTTTTCCGGCGAAAGATAGCCCAGCCAGATAAAACCGGCGAAGGCGCCCGCCGCAATTGCAATCCCATACGGCACAACGTTATCCCCCTGCTGCACGCGGCCAACCCATGAAGGAGGTTTGGCGGCGGCAAACACGATACGGTTTCGTAAAATAAGCGTTGCAATACCAAGTAATCCCCCTGCCAGCGCCATGTAGAATATATAGGCACACACCCCCTCCATACCGATCCACAGGGCCAGCGCACTGGCCAGCTTTGAATCACCGGCACCAAACATCTTCACAGCGAACAGAATAAAACTGCCCGCAAACACAAGGGCGAATGCGGTGACATGCGATGTCCACGATTGAAAATAGTGCGTCTCCGGGGCCAGTATCATAAAAGCGGCATAGGCCGGAACAAAGGCAAGCATGATGCCGACACAGTAACTGTTGGGAATGATCATGCCACGCAGATCGGACAATCCGGCAGCGACGCCGAACCCCATTGTCACCAGCAGGCAAAAAACAACAATAAACAGGACCATACAGCAGCCTATCAATCCGATCTGGCCGGACAATTTATTTACAGAATGATGGAAGTATCACAAAGAAAACCTGTCAGGCGATTCTATCACAGCTGACAGGTTTTCCAAATTCCCGTTAGAGAAAGATCGGCTTATTCGCCGCCTTCGCCAGTCAGCGCATCAGATGCATCGCCGAACAGGTTCGAGAGATCCGTACCAAACTGATTAACAGCAACCAGAATAGCCAGGGCGATACCGGCGGCAATCAAGCCGTATTCAATGGCGGTCGCGCCATCTTGATTGCGCAAATAGGCATCTCTTAAAGCGAGTAGTTTCAACATGTAAGTCTCCTTCGTTTTTCTTTCCAGATTTGGTTACCCTAAACTTCAAAGGACTCGAAGTTCTTAACCGTTACGAACCCAGAATATAACACAGCTTTTAAAGGCGTGTTAACAATATATTGCATTGTTTGCATTGTCATAAACTTAGATTCAATTTGATGAAAATGCCGCGTGATATGACTTATGATTGTGTTTCAATCGGAAACCCTTCGTCATCCAGCGCCGTCATACCGTCCACCTCGTTCCCCCAGCGAGCCTGCAATTCCGCATGTCGCTTTTCAATCGCCGTGATACGCGCCTTCGCTTTTTGGACCGCCATGCTTGCCACAAGCGCCGTGACAATCCATTCAATCATATAGCCGATTGCGGCAGCGAAATACATGACAACAATGGTGCGCGGCTGTGAAACATACGACAGACTTGTATGAATAGTATGATCGTGTTGCCACAAATCCATCACGAAGGGCATACATCCGGCCAGATTCATCGCGCCTACCGTTAGGACGCGCATTTTCTCGCGCGTGCGGTCAACGACAAACATCACCGCCGTCGGCAACATACCAATGGCAAGAAGCATACTAGTCGGCAAGAAGAGTGCAGCAGCAATAACCACCACACTGAGCGTCAGCCTCTTTCTCAATCTCGACATTTTTGCCATGGATAATCCCGCTATAAAATTTCCGATCCGCCCGAAAAATAAGCCACCATTGTCAGGCAAATAATAATAAAGGCAATCACGGCGGACAATCCCGCCGCAACCGCACGCCCCATCCCGCGACCGAAGTGCTGGTTGGTTTCCAATTCACGCTGCAATGTTTTCTTTTCTTCACGCAAAATGTGATATTCCCGCATAGCCCGCTGGAACCCCGATAAATCCGCCATTTTCATGCGTGGATCATCGACAAGCGCGAGAAGTTTTGTCAGATCACCGGTTTTTGCAACATCCGCCATGTTCGCCATAATTTTCTTATGCTCGTCACGATCATGGATACGACCAAGCAAGACCGTCCCTCGCGATGCGAACCATTTTGCAAGCGCCGGAACAGGCGTGCTGCGGGTCCGTTTTTGAATGGTGGCCAATGTTTGCAATTCGGCCAACTGACGTTTTTCTTCATTGCCGGAATTGATATCGTGCAAAAACGGTTCAATGTTCTTGCGGTCGCGCGCCATAAGAAACGCTGTCACATGCCTGTCAAATAAACGGACCGGATTGCTGTCACGGACAATAAACTCTTCATACGCACTTAAAACATCTTCGGGCGTGCGCGCATCGAAGAAGCCGATCTTGTCACTGATGCAGGGACATTCCTCATCCAGCTCATACAGGCATCGCTCGAAACCAAATCCACTCGCCGCGTGACTCAGATAGCTGCGGCACGCATCAAAACGGGCGAAAATACCGGATACATCAACGGTTCCGATCTCCTGAACTTCCAGCCAATGCACAATAATGCGCATATTAATGAT
>CAYSGL010000029.1:6308-10058 GCA_964430725.1 uncultured Pseudobdellovibrionaceae bacterium | reverse complement strand
AAAGCGGGGCCGAAAACTTCCTCTTTCCAAACCCGCATATCTCTGGTGATGTCGCTCAAGATTGTTGGCTCGTAATAAGCGCCCTTCAGACCATCCGGACGCTTACCGCCACATAGTGCCTTTGCGCCTTTGTCAACGGCATCTTTGATTTGTTCTTCAAGCTTTTTAACCTGCCGTTCAGCCACCAATGGCCCCAGCTTTGTCTCAACATCCAGCGGATCGCCGATTTTGACTGTTTCGGCATAGGCCGCCAGTTTTTCCGCACATTCGGCCACCAGACTGTTATGCACGATCAATCGCTTTAAACCATCGCAAAATTGCGCCGAATTTAAAAATCGTTTCCAGAAAATTTTTTCTATGAGCTTATCATTCAGGTCGCAATCGGCGAATACGACACCGGGGCTTGACCCGCCTAACTCCAAAACCACAGGAATGAGTTTTTCGGCAGCTTTTTGGTATATTTTGCGCCCGGTTTGCGACGATCCTGTGAAAGATAACAGATCGACATGCTGCCCGGCCAGCAGCGCGCCAACATCACCGCCGCCATAGACAAAATTGACCACACCATCGGGCAAACCCGATTGCTCAATGACGCTTTCCAGATATTGCTCGAACAAAGGCACTTCTTCAGAATATTTCATCACGACCGTATTACCTGCCAACAAAGCCTGAGAAGCACTTGCTGCAAAATTGCCGAGCGGAAAATTCCATGCCACAATGCACGCCATCACGCCATATGGTTCATAGACAAGCGTATTGGTTTCGTTCTGGCCGTCGAATAAAACTTCTTCTGCCAGATATTGAACGGCATGGTCACAATTCCATTCAATCTCGCTAATTGCGCCATCAACAATATTTTGCGAAAGCGCTATGGGCATGCCCATTTCCTGCGAGGTGCGGCGGACAAACTCGTCGCGATTACTTTTAAGTACTTCAATGAGAGAGCGGATATGTTCGACACGGCCTTCAATACCGAGCGCTTGCCAAGCGGCTTGCGCCGCGCGCGCTTTCTCCGCTTTTGCCTTAATATCAGCAACGGATGAAACGGGCACTTCGCCCAACACTTCGTAATTACGCGCAGGATTGGCGGATATCAAAACATCATTCGCATTGCTTTGTGCTACGGCGCTGTTATGTGGTGCAGTCATGGCACTCTCCTTTTGTCGATTGGACAAAGCCATCAGACCATATAATGGCTGATGCCGCAACAGAATGACATAATTTATATATTACAGCTTCTGCAATCCGCCGGCGATAGCGTCGATACGGGCGGCGAGTTGGTCGATGATGGCGACGATATCGCCTTCGTCCTGTTCGCTCAGCCGGATGCCGGCTTTGTTTTCACGCTGAACGGCGACCATGCCGTCTTTGAGATCGAAAATTTCATCGGCCAGCACAAGGGCCGTCAGCACAAGCAAATGGCTTTCCGTCGAAGCCGCACCCGCCTTGGCGATTTCCTTGAGGCGCGCATCGACATAGCGGCCAAGATCAAGAACGCGCTGTTCCTGTCCGTCATCGCAAGCAATGCCGTAATTGCGACCGTTGATGAGGACATTGACTTCAGCCATAACAAATACCCTTTTAGTTTTGTTTCAGTAATTCTTCGACTTTTTCGATCGTACTATCAAGGCGCGAGGCCATCGAGCGCATCATGTCTTTTTGCTGGCCGCCCGTGAAGACGGTGAACAAATCAGCCTGCTGCTTTCCGGCCTTCGCAGGCGCGGCGGCAGGGCGGCTTTTCAATTCGGTCACGGTGGACTTGGCAACGCCCGCCGCAGCCTCGAGTTTCTGGACCTTTTCATTCAGATCAATGAGTTTTTGTTTGATGACAGCGCTCACGCTCAAACCCCTTATAACCGATAATTTATGTGTAAAGTCCGGCTATTATGCGCGCACCTTCAAACGGGTCAAGAGACTTGTTCACCTTAACCACAGAAAACCCAAGAAAGCGTTTGATTTTCACCCTTTGGCGGGGCAAAGTGTGGCCGAATTCACCATTTTTGTACATAAAAGGAACCTCTCATGTCGCAGGCCCAAGCCGCTCCCTCCTCCGCCCCTCAACCCGATATGCGCACCATGGCGAACGCCATCCGCATGCTGGCCATGGATGCGGTCAAAGCAGCCAATTCGGGGCACACGGGGATGCCGATGGGCATGGCCGATATTGCGACGGTTCTGTATTCCAAATTTTTCCGCTTCGATCCGAAGACGCCGGACTGGTTCAACCGTGACCGTCTGATCGTCTCGAACGGCCATGGCTCGATGCTGCTCTACGCGCTCGCCTACCTGACCGGCTATGACGCCATGACCATCGACGAGATCAAGAATTTCCGCCAGCTGCACCACAAGACGCCGGGCCACCCGGAAGTGGATGTCTCCATCGGTGTTGAAACGACGACCGGCCCGCTCGGACAAGGGATTTCGACGGCGGTCGGGTTCGCGCTGGCCGAGCGTATCCTGAACGCCAAGGCGCCGAACGACGTCGACCACTACACCTATGTCTTTATGGGCGATGGCTGTTTGATGGAAGGCGTGAGCCACGAAGCCTGCTCGCTTGCGGGGCATTTGAAACTCGGCAAGTTGATTGCTTTCTACGATCAGAACAACGTCACGATTGATGGCACGATCGATCTGGCCTTCACCGAGAATGTCGCCGAGCGCTTCCGCGCTTATGGCTGGCACGTTCAGCAGTGCGATGGCCACAATACCGAAGAGCTGGAAGCGGTCATTAACTCCGCCCGCGAGACGACCGACAAGCCGAGCATTATCTGCTGTAAAACCAAAATCGGTTTCGGCGCACCGACGCTGGAAAGCCAGCCCGCCGCGCACGGCGCGATTACGAAGGATGACGAGATCGCCGGGACGCGCAAAAATCTTGGCTGGGATCATGCCCCGTTTGATGTGCCGGAAGATGTTCTGAACGCATGGCGCGCGCTGGGCCAGCAACACAAAGCATCGGGTGCGGCACCGAAGATCAGCCTCGCCGACCTCGAAAAAATCACGGCGGAATTGAAAGCCTCCTTCGCGCAAGAAAAACCGACCAAAGCAACGCGCCAGCTGTCGGGTGCCTGCCTTGAAAAGCTTGTTGCCGCCTTGCCGATGGTTGGCGGTTCCGCCGACCTGACCGGATCGAACAATACGAAAGTGAAAGCATCGAAGTTCGTCAAGGGCGATGATTACAACGGCAACTACCTGAACTACGGCGTGCGCGAGCACGGCATGGCCGCGATTATGAACGGCCTCGCCCTGCATGGCGGCATCGTCCCGTATTCGGGTACATTCATGCAGTTCGCCGATTACATGCGCCCCGCCATTCGTCTGGCCGCGCTGATGAAACAACGTGTTATCCATGTGCTAACGCACGACTCGATTGGTCTGGGCGAAGACGGCCCGACGCACCAGCCGGTCGAACATCTCGCCTCCCTGCGCGCCATTCCGAACCTGTATGTGTACCGCCCTTGCGATGCGATCGAGACGGCAGAGTGCTGGGAGCTTGCGCTCAAACATGAACAATCGCCGAGCGTGCTGGCCCTGACCCGTCAGAACGTTCCGCATGTATGCGAAAACCGCAAAGAAAACGCCTCCGCGAAAGGCGCGTACATTCTGAAGGACTCAAACGGTGAACCTGAAGTCACGATTTTTGCGTCAGGCTCGGAAGTGCATCTGGCGTTGCAAGCGGCTGAAAAACTGGGCGACAAAGTCCGCGTGGTATCGGTTCCGTGCATGGATCTGTTCTTCGAGCAGGACAAG
>CAYSGL010000029.1:0-6298 GCA_964430725.1 uncultured Pseudobdellovibrionaceae bacterium | reverse complement strand
CCTGACCTGCAACAGATCGAAAAAAATTGCGATCGAAGCCGCCGTGCGCCAAGGCTGGGATGCGCTGATCGGGCCGCACGGCACGTTCATCGGCATGACAGGTTTCGGCGATTCCGCACCGGCCGAAGTGCTGTTCAACCATTTTGGAATCACGGCGGATGCCATCGTCGCCGCCGCAAAGAAATAATAGTCAACTCAAAGGAGAAAATGACATGACTGTACGTGTAGCAATTAATGGGTTTGGCCGTATCGGGCGCTTGGTATGCCGCGCTTTGTATGAATCGGGCCGCAAGGACATCGAACTGGTCGCCATCAACGATCTCGCGACGCTGGAGGGCAACAAAGTTCTGCTCAAGTACGACACGGTTCATGGCCGTTTCCCGTTCGACGTCGATGTTAAAGGCGATGATACGCTGGTCATCAACGGCCACAATGTCAAAGTCGTGCAGGAGCGCGACCCGACAAAATTACCGTGGGGCGAGTTGAATGTTGATATCGTGTTCGAATGCACGGGCATCTTTACCGCGCGTGACAAGGCATCCATGCACCTGACCGCCGGCGCGAAGAAAGTGCTGATCTCGGCTCCGGCAGACGGCGAAGACCTGACGGTGGTGTACGGCGTGAACTCGGACCAACTGACGGCGGAACACACGATTGTCTCGAATGCATCGTGCACGACCAACTGCCTCGCGCCGATCGCCAAAGTCCTGCACGATGCCATCGGTATCGAGAGCGGCTTTATGACGACGATCCACTCATACACAGGCGACCAGAACACGGTTGATACGTTCCACAAAGACCTGCACCGCGCCCGCGCGGCGGCCATGAACATCATCCCGACCTCGACCGGTGCCGCGAAAGCGGTTGGCAAGGTTCTACCGGAACTGAAAGGCAAACTGGATGGCGTCAGCTTGCGCGTTCCGACGCCGAACGTGTCCGTTGTCGATCTGAAATTCATCGCCAAGCGCGAAACGACGGCGGAAGAAGTCAACGACGCCGTTCGAAAAGCATTGGGCGATATGAAGGGCGTTCTGAACGCCTATAACGAGCCGTTGGTATCATCCGACTTCAACCATGACAGCCACTCGTCCATCTTCTCGTACGAAGGCACGAAAGTGATCGACGGTAAAATGGTTCGTGTTATGAGCTGGTATGACAATGAATGGGGCTTTTCGAACCGTATGCTTGATACGGCCACGAAAATGCACGAAGTCGGGTACAGCAAAACTTCAAAAGCAGCCTAATTGAAAATGTCATCCCGAGCGAAGCCGAGGGATCTTGTATGCAAGATATATGGAAGATCCCTCCAATCGCTTCGCTCCGTCGGGATGACAATAAGGAAGGAATGAGAACATGCCTACATTGAAACCCGGTGTTGTCTGGGGTGAGGATTACAAAACGCTGGTCAAGGCGTGCAAGGATGGCGGATACGCCCTCCCCGCCGTGAACGTGACCGGCACGAACACCATCAACGCCGTTCTGGAAGCAGCCGCA
The DNA here is from genome assembly GCA_964430725.1 of uncultured Pseudobdellovibrionaceae bacterium. Taxonomy (GTDB): domain Bacteria; phylum Pseudomonadota; class Alphaproteobacteria; order Micavibrionales; family Micavibrionaceae; genus CAYSGL01. Next base: position 4,804 of record CAYSGL010000029.1, on the reverse strand, counting down.
AAGAATAAATCCGATGTCATCATCCAGTTATCCAACGGCGGCGCGGAGTTCTACGCCGGAAAAGGCATGCCGGATTCGTTCCAAGCGAAAGTGCTGGGCGCCGTCAGCGCGGCCCTGCACGTTCATGCGCTGGCCGAACATTACGGCGTTTGCGTGGTCCTGCACACCGACCATGCAAACAAGAAATTATTGCCATGGATTGATGCGCTGATGACGTATGGCGAAGAATTCTTCGCCAAGCGCGGCCTCCCGCTGTTCACCTCGCACATGATTGACCTATCGGAAGAGCCGATTGAGTTTAACCTCGAGCAAAGCGCGGCGTTTTTGAAACGCGCCACGCCGCTGGGCATGAGCATTGAGATCGAACTCGGTTGCACGGGCGGTGAGGAAGACGGCGTCGGCTCGGACGACATCGACAATGCGAAACTCTACACGCAGCCGGAAGATGTTTTACTCGCGTATGAAACACTCAAAGGCCTTGGTCATTTCTCGGTCGCCGCATCGTTCGGCAACGTGCATGGCGTCTACAAACCGGGCAATGTGCAACTGCGCCCCGACATCCTGAAGAACTCGCAAGATCTCGTCCAGAAAACGTACGGCACGGATAAGAATCCGCTCGACCTCGTCTTCCATGGCGGCTCGGGTTCGGAAAAGGAAAAGATCGAAGAGTCGCTCGGCTATGGCGTGTTCAAAATGAACATCGACACCGATACACAGTTCGCCTTCGCCCATGCGATCGGCAATTACGTCGCAGAAAATGAGCGCGCGTTTGCGTATCAAATTGATCCGGACAATGGCAAGCCATACAAGAAACAGTACGATCCGCGTCAATGGCTGCGCGTCGGCGAACAGGGCATTGTCGCCCGCATGGATGAAGCCTTTGCCGATTTGAAATCGGCGGGTAAATCCGTCTCGTCCGCGATGAAAGAAGCCAAAGCCGCTTAATTAATATCTTATAAATGTCATCCTCCGCGAAAGCGGAGGATCTCAGGCCAGACGCTCTAGATCCTCCGGTCAAGCCGGAGGATGACAATAGAGAGGTTTTTTATGCATCACCCAACCATTATAGCATTAGTCTTATTTGCTATTGGCTTAGTATTATCGGCCAGCTTTACCGACAAACCGCCCGCGCCCGTGGACACGCCGGCGCAGGTTGTTGTTATCAGCCCGCAACAACGCACGCATATCCTGTACGGCGACGCGCGCGGCGGCGGGCATTTTCACACCGCCGACAAACCATGCAAAAGCGAATTCCCGCAAGACTGGGATGAAAAGAAAGTCATCGACACCATTGAGTTGATTGCGGCAAACGATAACATTCCATGGAAAAAAGCTGATAACGGTTATCACACGGGCGAACAGACGGTTGACGGTCTGCGGGTGCGCGTAGTGCTAAGCGCGGACAAGAAGCGCGTTATCACGGGATACCCCGTCAATGTGCGGCGCAATCCCTGCCCCGCCAACGATCATTAACCGGGGATACATACGCGCACTCGGGCTACACCCGCATTGATCATGCCAATACGCCCTGCTGCCGCCTTGCTGAGATCGACACCGCGTCCTTTGATATAGGGCCCGCGATCATTAACCCGAACGATAACGCTTTTCCCGTTTTTTGGGTTGGTCACCTTCAAACGCGTATCAAAAGGAAGTGTCTTATGCGCCGCCGTCATCGCATGCATATTAAATCTCTCTCCATTTGCAGTCTTTTTGCCATGAAACCGGTCAGCATAAAACGAAGCATGCGTTTCAAAACATTTTGCCAGAGCTTCGGCAGGATAGGACATACCGGCAGCAAGAGTTAGCGCAGCCGTAAAACGGGATATAAATTTCATCAATGGCACCTCTTCAAAAATGGTTCGGCATGCCAACGAGCCAATTATGAAGAGAATGCGTCGAGAATATTATAATTTCGTGGTAGGTGAAATTTATCGCGGAGCGCCGCACCACAGGACATCTTCGATATCATCCGTACCGGCGGCCAACATCGCCAGACGATCAACCCCAAGCGCAATCCCGCCACTTTGTGGCATGCCATGGCGCAACGCCGCGATAAAATCGCCATCAAGAGGGTAACGTTCGTTATATAGTTTTTCCTTCATGTCCATCTCGATGTGATAGCGGCGTTCTTGCTCATCAGCATCGGTCAGCTCGGAAAACGCATTGGCGAGCTCGATACCACAAACATACAGCTCAAAACGCTCGGCGAAACGCGGATCGTCGTCGCGCGGCTTCGAGAGTGACGCCATGGAAATCGGGTAATCGCACAGGAAGGTCGGGCGCCCCATGCCGAGAACGGGCTCGATCCTCGCATCCATCACGCGAAAGAACAGATCATCCCACTGGTCGTCATGGGCGGTGTGCAAACCGAGAGCCGAGACAGCCGCGCGGAATTTATCGGTATCGTCCAAATGCGCGATCAGGTCGATGCCGGCATAGCGATCGAATGCCTCGGTCACGGTCAACCGCTCGAATGGCAGGAACGGATCGCAGGCATGCTCGCGGTAACGGTAATGGGTGATTCCGCATGCGGTGGCGACGGCGCGGAGCAGCCCTTCGCAATCCGCCATCATATCGGTGTAATCCGCCTTCACGCGGTACCATTCAAGAAGAGAGAATTCCGGCGAATGGCGGCGCGATCCTTCCGCATTACGAAAAACCCTGGCGATCTGGTAGAGTTTTTCAACGCCCGCCACCATCAGTTTTTTCATGGCGAACTCAGGACTGGTGTGGAGATAGAGGGTTTTGGATATTTCCCCGTCCACGCCTCGTAAATCGGTCGCAAAAGCGCGGATATGGGTATCGATCACGGGGCAGACCTGGAGAATCGGGGTATCGACTTCATCGAACCCCGCATCATCAAAAAAGCGCCGGATTGTGCGGGTTACAGCCCCCCTCACCCGCAGATAAGGATATTTTTGAGCAAAACGGTCGGCCAGCCACCACGGAGCAGTCATTTTCGGCATTTTTCCTTGCATTGGGGGGCCAAACGCCCTATAAGCAAGCCGGAATTTACACCAAGGAGTGACCCAAATGAAAGCCGATATTCACCCGAATTACCACACCGTAACCGTGGTTATGACCGACGGCACCGAGTACGAGACCCGCAGCTGTGCCGGTAAGGAAGGCGACGTAATCCGCCTTGACGTTGACCCGCTGACCCATCCTGCGTGGCAGGGCGGTACGGCGCAGATCACCGAGAAAGCACAGCTTTCGAAGTTCGAAAAGCGTTTCGGTACGTTCCTGACGTCCGGCAACAAGGAAGACAAGTAAGCATGAAAATGCCGCACGCCATCTTCGGAAGCGCGTTGGTTCTGGCAATTGCCATTGTCTTTGCTGCCCTTTCCCCGGCAGAAAGCCAACGCCGTGCGGATGGTTTCATGGTGGCTTCGGATGGCCGCGCCCTCGTATGGCGCGTGAACACGACGACGGGCGCCGTTTCGTATTGTGTACGCCGCTCGGATTCAAACGATCCCGGTTATGTATCGGAGCAAACGCCAACCTGTTCGCGCTTTAGCCCGCCGGTTTCGCAGTAAACAAACAGAGTTCACAAAAAAACCTCCGAGATACTCGGAGGTTTTTTGATTCGGGATATTAGCGTCCTCACGCCGCTTCGAGTTGTTTGAGGGCCGCAGAGAGTTTATCGCGCGCGGCCTGATCTTCAGCGACGCGGGTCTTTTGCTCGGCGATCACTTCCTCGGGCGCGTTTGCGACGAACTTTTCATCACTTAACTTTGCGGAGAGCTTGTCGATATTCTGCTCCAGCTTGGCGATTTGCTTGGCCAGACGGTCGCGTTCTTTATCGAGGTCGATAATATCGGCGATCGGCAAGGCAATCGTGGCTTCATCGACAACCGCCTGCACCGAGCCTTTGGGCGGCTCGGCGTTGATCAGTTCGACTGCCTCGATGCGCGCCATTTGCGCGATGATGGGCTGATACAGGCTTAGATCTTTCTGCGTCTTGGCGCTGGCATCTTTTACAAGCAGCGTCAATTTCGCGCCGGCTGGTACATTCATATCGGCGCGGACGGAGCGGATCTCGCTGATGATACGTTGCAGCCAGTCGATTTGCGCGAAGGCATCTTTGTGTTCCGGCAGGGCCGCATAATCGGGCCATTCGGATTTCAACAAACGTTTGCCTTTTTCGCGCGTGGCGATTTTGGCGTATAGCTCTTCGCTGAAATACGGCATGAAGGGATTGAGCAGGATCAGGATTTGATCGAGCACCCAGCCCGTCGTGCCTTTGACTTCGTCCTTGATCGACTCATCCGTGCCATTCAACAGCGGCTTGGTGAATTCCACATACCAGTCGCAGAATGTGTTCCATGCGAAGGAATAAATCGCATCGGCTGCAAGATTGAATTTGTAGTCCCCCAAAGCGTTGTCGATATTTGATTGGCATTCCTTGACCTTGGCGACAATCCACTGGTTGACGGGATGCGTGACCGTTGCGGGATCGAAGCCGTCTTTGGGCAAGCAGTCGTTCATCTCGCAGAAGCGCGTGGCGTTCCACAGCTTGGTCGCAAAGTTGCGATAGCCTTCGACGCGGTCTTCGGAAAGCTTGATGTCACGCCCCTGCGCCGCCATCGCAGTCAGCGTAAAACGAAGCGCATCCGCGCCGAATTTTTCGATCAGGTCCAGCGGGTCGATGACGTTGCCCTTCGACTTCGACATTTTCTGACCCTTGGCATCGCGGACGAGTGCGTGAATATAGACCTTCTTGAACGGGACATCGCCCATGAAGTGAATGCCCATCATCATCATCCGGGCGACCCAGAAGAAGATGATATCGAATCCGGTCACG
>CAYSGL010000028.1:8157-10074 GCA_964430725.1 uncultured Pseudobdellovibrionaceae bacterium | reverse complement strand
TTTCTCTGGGCGCGCCCCCTGTTTTGCAAAGGAATAATTTCCAACAAAAAGGGAATAACGATGTTTTTATAGGCCAATTCATCACATACAATCGGCTCTGAACGGTCCTTGTTGTGACGGCTCATTCTTTCCAGGATGTAATGGCTATCCGTCGTGCGGAATGACAGTGTAACACCATCCCCGCTTTGCGTACCCTGATACAGATCAAACCGTTCGCCCGGTCGCTTTACCTGCAACATGATAATCAGCCTTTGTCCAAGATCGGGGCAGCTGGCTTCAAGAGCCTTATAAGGAAAGTAACCGCCAATGACATAGGAACCGGGTTGTTGCACTTTTTCTCTCAACGCCTCGATCAACGTCATCGCTTCAAAATAATCACGCGGAAAAGATATGCGCGCCGAACGTCTGTAAGGTAGCATCGAACCCGTTGCATATGCGAAAGACGCACTCGTCGCCATCATCTGCAGGCTGGAAAAAAAGAGAGAATAAAATTGCCACTGAAGATTCACGGTGGCGGCAGCCAAATCGAATATCGGGCGCAAGGGCGCGTCTTGCTGCGCGTGCGCAGACATTTTAAAATGCTCCAGAACTACCAAATCCCCCATAGCGTACCCAGCAAGCAAAATGAACAGATATTCCTAAACTGCATGGATACTATTCTATTTTTACAAGGTTAAGCAACATCACATTGCATCCCTTTGTGCTTTTTGCACTTTTTTGAGGATCATATTGCGTTTGAGGCTGGAGAGATAATCGACAAACAATTTGCCGTTCAGGTGATCAATTTCATGCTGGACGCAATGCGAGCCAAGGTCTGAAAATTCCGCTTCCTGTTTTTGCCCATGTTCATCCAGATAGTGAACACGCACATGGCGGGGGCGCTGAATTTCTGCATATTGCCCCGGTATGGACAGGCATCCTTCTTCCCAGAAGCTCGGCTCGTCACTGGCCCAGATGATCTGCGGGTTGACCATGCAAATCGGGGCGCGCGATGCCGTGTCATCTTCTCGTTGGGCAATATCCATGACAAGAACACGGTTGAGTAAACCCACCTGGTTGGCGGCCAGACCGATGCCATGCGCATGGTACATCGTCTCGATCATTTTCGTCAGCTGTCCACGGATCGCATCGTCGAATGTCTCGACAGGTTGCGCCACCTGTTTCAGAACAGGATCGGGAACAATAATGACATCATACACATCACTCATGGCCGTACCGTTTTATCGTCTCTTTATCGTCGTCCGCAGGCGCGCTTAAAGGCCGCACAGCGGTTTCAATCATGGGCGGGGCATCCATATCATCCGCATTCGCCCCTTGCAATTCTTTCAGCTTCCGCGCACTGACAAGCACCCGCGTATCAATCGTGCCAACGGCTTTGTTATACGCGCCGAGCGCGGTTTCAATCCCTTTCCCCACTTTCTCAAGATGGTTTTTAAAGGTTGATACCCGATCGAACAGCTCGCCGCCCAGACGGGAAATTTCCTGTGCATTACGCGCCATTTCCGCCTGCCGCCAGCTGAGCGCCACCACGCGCAGCAAGGACATGATCAATGTCGGCGATGCAATCACGACTTTATTTTCCGCCGCGTAATCAACCAGATTCGGATCAGCCATCAGCGCGCTGGAAAATAACTGTTCGGATGGCAAAAACAGAACAACAAAATCGGGGCTGTCGAGATTTTCCCAATAACTGCGGCCGCCCAGCGCCTTGATATGCGTACGCACCGCCCGCGACAAGGCCCGCGCCAGATCCATGCGCTCTTCTTCGGATTGTTCTTCATCGGCGCGGTTAACGAAATCTGTAATCGGGGTTTTTGCATCAATTACGACGTTAAAACCGTCCTGCATATGGATGACGACATCGGGGCGCTGGCGCGCGCCGTCGGCTCCTTCCATCACCACCTGCGTTTCATAATG
>CAYSGL010000028.1:0-8147 GCA_964430725.1 uncultured Pseudobdellovibrionaceae bacterium | reverse complement strand
CTTTATCCAGAAGCCGTTCCAGAACAAATTCGCCCCATTTGCCCTGTGCCGCCGGATTGCGCAGCGCACCGCTTAGTTTGGCCGTCTCTCCATACAGGGTTTTTAACCCTTCACGGATTTCCTTATCCGTTCCATGCAACTGTTCGACGCTGGCTTTGAGTTGTTCAAGATATTTTTCAACCGGCTTGACCATCGAGGCAATGGCATCGGAGCGTTTATCAAGATCATGCGCACCGGCGGCCTGCGCCTGCTTTAATTTTTCCTGCGCCAGCGCAAGGAAATTTTCCGCATTATTTTTTAAGGCCGTCTGCGCCAATCCCTGAAAATGACCTTCCAGCGCCGCGCGTTCGGCACCCAGCTGTGCCTCGAGCGCCGCTTTTTTACGCGCCAGCCCCGCCATCCAGATCAGGCACAAACAAAGGGCCAGTAGGAATCCGCTCCCCGCGCCCAGCGCCACGGACAGCATATCCAGCGAAATTATCTGCTCGTTCATCATCGTATTCATGGTAGAATGGAGTGTACTGGCTCGAGGAGTGAATTGCCATATGTTTTCAATGCCCCGCGCGCATCAAAGCGGCAATATCATGGTTTATATCCTGCTGGCGATTGCCTTGTTCGGCGCGCTGACGCTGGTTCTCTCGCGCCAGAACGCGCAAGGCGACGGACAGGATCTCAGCGACGAACAGCTGGCCTTTCAGGTCAATGACCTATTGCAATATAGCGCAGCGGCGCGCGCAGCGGTTGATACCATGTTGCTTGCCGGCAGCACGATCGACGATATCGTTTTCACAAAACCCAATGAAGCCGGATATGAAAACACGAATACAATTCACAATATCTATCACCCATCAGGCGGCGGATTAATACCGGCGGCGGCCAATCCGTCAATTTTTACCGGATCGCCCATGCCCGCACCCGATGCCGGTTGGTATATCGGACGTTTTAATCAGGTCGAGGGCACGCCAAGCACGCAAGAGGATATTATCGCGACAGCCTTTGGTATTAGTGAGGCTTTATGCGGAGCATTGAATAAGAAGCTGGTTGGCGATGCATCCATCCCCTCATTGGGGGTTGATGTACGCCCCTATTTACTTGATACCGCCTTGCATGGCGCGGGGAATACCGATCTGACCGAGATCGCGTGCGCCGATTGTTACGACCGACCAGCTTTGTGCGTGCGTAATGGCGCTAATCATACATGGGCGTTTTATTCGGTGATCGGCGTGCAGTAAGACGCCATCATCTCCTGTAATTCCTCGATCCCCGTTTTGTTCAGGGAACTGGTAATATGAACCTGCGGCCAGGCCGCCGCATGCGCCGCCAATTTATCTTCAACCGCGCGCGCGGTTTTGGCCGCCTGCTTTTCCTTATCCGCTTTGGTCAAGACAATGCGGTAAGGAACCGCCGCTTCGTCCAGCATTTCCATCAGCATGATATCGCTGTCCTTCAGGCCGTGGCGCGAGTCGACCAGCACATAAACACAACGCAAAGTCGGCCGTCCACGCAGATAATCGAATATCAGCTTGTCCCACGCCGAGCGCATGGTTTTCGACACCTTGGCATAGCCATAGCCCGGCATATCGACAAGATACAGGCGGTCGGCGAGGGTGAAAAAATTCAACTGCTGGGTGCGGCCCGGTGTGTTCGATGTGCGGGCGAGGTCCTTGCGCCCCGTTAGCGCGTTGAGCAGCGAGGATTTGCCGACATTCGAGCGGCCCGCGAACGCGACCTCCGGTATGTCGCCGGCGGGCAGTTGCGCCAGATCGGTCAGGCCCAATACAAAATCGGCCGCAGAAAATATTTTTTTCGGGTCCATCGATGATCCGTCTGTTTGCATGGTGTGGGGTTTGTCCAACAGAACAAAGCTATATAGACAACGCCCGCCGCTGGCTAGACCGGTCGGCGGGCGAGGTGGTTTTATTATTAGCCGTTAGGCGGCGATACGCAATTCTAGCGCGGGGCCTTTCGGGGCGTCTTCCGGTCGGAATAATTGTACAGGCGCTTCGTTTGCCCCCACTCGCGCCGCATTATTCATATCCATGCTGGCAGCAACCGATGACGGACGCATCACATTCCATTCATCGGATAAAAAAGAGGTGCGATCAGGCTTTATTTTGCGTGACTTCATTGGCGGCAAAGTTACTTCATGCCAGCTATCACATGATTCACGAGCGAACCGCAGTTCCCTATCGACGTACTTTCTACCGAAAGCTTTTACCGTTTCGGCGTCGGTGCGTACCTTACAATCCATGATTTTAACCTTACCATAGGTAGCGGTTGTATAGTACGCAATGTTTACCATCTTCTCTTTACAAAGCTCAAACTGAGATATGAGACTTTTGACTCTCCTTTTTCCTATAGCCGAAACGCTTGGTATTCTTCGTGCAATTTTACTATCACCTTGCTGTACGCGCCCATCAGAATCTACATCGTGCCGGAATGTAAAATTATACCTGTATTTTTTATCCAACACATAAAAATGAGGCTGGCCGGGCGCTGTCATTTCCCCATAGCAAGCTTGCGCACCACTAACCGCAACACCGGTAGCTATGGCCGATGCAATTGCTAATGTCTTCATTGGAGATACTACTGAAAACGAACGATTTAGTTGAGCCATGATATCCTCCTGTCGTCATAGGGACGCAGAGAGCGTAATATCCACAGATATTTTGTCAAGCTCGGTTATTTATTATGTAATTTATTAGCTATTCCCAACGACCTTACGCACTGGAAAAAACCTTGTATAGCTCCAACCTTGGGCGAACAGCACCGCGATACGATCCTGTAAATCGGACTTGGCCCGCATACACCGCCTGTTTATGCCGGTTGAGCAGACGCATAGTCTTCAATGCCGTATAGCGCCGGTATCCTGCGGCAAAATCGGAAAAATCGCGGGCCGCGTACAGGCGCCGCCAATCCCGCTCCTTAGCAAATAGTCCGATGACAAAACACAAAGGTTCCAGAGAAACGCGAACCAGCCGTCCTATCCTGTCCGGCGTATCCCTCAGGCCCATTCGATACGCGATCTCGTTCGCCCGATGAAGGGCAATCGGGCGCATCAGACGCTCCATCAGGCCGCCGGGATTTTGGCGCATTCTTTCGACGTACCAGATGCCCCAAGCATGGTAGCCCCGTATGATGGAGGGATGCAGATTGCGGCGCGTAAACTCAATGTCGGCAAAATAATACAACTCACTCATCTCACCTTTTTGATAAAAATGCGTACAGATAACGCGGCCACCATCGCTACTACCGCCGCCGCCGCCACTTGTATTACCTCCCCCCATACTGGCACTTCCGGTCAGTCCGCCATAGCCGGAAGAAACATGCCCCGTTGTGGCGCGCGCCTCCTGCTCGGTATATGTATCCCCAAACCCATCGCCCGTTGTATCCGCGTACCCCCCCATGCCGCCGCCGTTATTTCCGCCGCCGCCACCTCCGCCGCCATAGTAAACCGGCGGGCAATTGTTTGCAGTTGTCGTAGACGTGCTAACCACCGGATCGCTGTCCGGAAAATCATAGCTGTGAGTCGTTGTCGTCGTCGTTGTGATAGTAGCATTATAGCCGCCAGCCATGCCACCATTAGCTCCGCCGTTTACAACCACATTTGTCGCAGGCGCATCCGTGCCGCCGCCGCCGTCGCCTGTCGTTCCCCCGGTGGGAGGCGGCGTGACAGGAACGTCCGCGCCGCCACCCGACTGGGCAAGCGCCAGCGGCGGGGCCATTATACTCAATCCCGCCAATGCTGTTGTTAACAATAAATAATGTTTCATCGCATTCTCCTTCTAATACACGCCCAGTCTGAGTATACTCTTAACACTGCTGTACTTCTTCGGTAATCCTCCGGCACTGCAACGGGGTATCGGCGCGCCATTCACCTACGATCACCTGTTCGCTGGGTGATATGCTGTGACGGCGCAGGTTTCGGCCCGGCGATACCAGCGTGAACCCTTCCGGGCATTCGCTGAAGATCCGTATTTCATCCCACGAACAATCAACCGCGCTGCGGGTCCATCCGTCATTCGCGCCAAGCGGCGGGTTGGGCGTCAGTGCCACGGCATCCTGCCATCCATCAATGCGGTTGGTGCGGCCAAGCGTCAGTCCCCCTGTATCGACCGGGGTATAAATGCTGGTATCTCCATAGGCGGGATAGGCTTCGGTACAGGCAATATTCAATGATTCAGGGCGCGTGCAATTCAACGTATCGCCCACCCATTGCCCGCGTACACCGGTGCGGCGGTCATCGGCATTCGTATCCGACGCATCGACATTGGCCTGATAGACATGGCGCATGTAAACGGCCAGACCATCCCAGGTACCGTACGTCATGGTTCCGGGCAGGCTGCGCCCGCTATATACAACGCTGGCCATGCGCGATCCGGCAGGCTCGCCGCCGCATTGCACGTCGGCACGCTCGGTGCTTTCGATATCGGTCGTCTGTTCGGCAAGACTTGGCCCCGTATAGCGGACAAGGCCGACCTCGTCAGTGTCACAACTATTGGCGATCGTCTCATCCGTTTCGATGACATTGCCGTTTTCGTCTTCTTCGCTCGTCGTCATGTTGACCGACACGCAATCAACCCCTTGCAGGGATGACAGAGCGCTTTGAAGTTTTCCAGGAGCGCCGCTCAGCGCCCCAATCAGGTTGCTTGTGGTTCCACCGGTAATTTCAACCGAGCGGACACTAACCTGCCCGTTACAGGTCGTATCATAATCCTCCCAAGCGCCGCGCGTTACGCTGCCATTGGCCTCTGTTGTCACGGAACGGCGCTGGGTGCGCGCACCGATATCATTGGCATCATCGCAAGAGACGGTCTGGTATTCGTAATTGTCTCCCTGCGCCAACTGTGCATTATTGACCGCCATATTTTCCGCCAGAATGACCGGCGCCCCTTCGGGAATCGGTAAATTGCATCCACCCGGCAAGGTCAGGACGGTTTCACCGTCACGGCGCGGGCCGCGCAGACGGATGTCTCCGCTGCTATAATAGCCGATTGAATCCGGCGGCGCGCGGCGCGCGAGCTCATGCACAATGCTGGCGCCCGTTCCGGTGCCAAGGCCCTTGATAGAAAAGTTGCCCTGATTATCTTCACTGGCCAGCCAGCTGACAATAATATGATTGGCGACATCACCGCTTAGCGTACAAAAACCATACGCCATCGTGTTGTTATCAGAATATCCCTGTAATCCCGGGGGCGGAAGGCCGACAGCGAGGCTGGCGGCAAAATTGCCCTGACTTTGAACGGCAAAGGAGGAGAGAGAGGCGGCATAGGACGCGGCCTGTGTTGCGGCAAATTCGGCCAGCTGGCGTTCGCGCACACTGCTTTCGTCCGGCAGACAGCCGCCCAGCACCATAGCCAGCGCCAGCAGAAAGATCATCCAGCCTTTGTGCATCGGCGTTCTGTTATCAAATGTCAGTATTCTCATGGCATATCCCCTCGGTTTGTGGCTTGTCGCAGGCGCACGCCCTATGGCGGCGCACAACCCAGCCCCATCAACCATCATGCAGGAAAATGCTTAAAATTGTATGAAATAGGGCGAAAAGCCTTATTTCTTCTTCTTTTTCACCCGTTTTGGGGCGGGTTTTACGGGGCCGTCGCCTTCACCAAACAAGGCTTCTTCGACCTGTTCTTCGGCCAGCTCGACTTCGGGATGGATAGACGGTCCATCCATTACGGCCTGTTCCAGGCGTTCTTCTTCCTTGCTCCGCTTGAACAGATGCACCTCAACCCCCATGCTGCGCATGATGATATATTGCTGGATCACCGAAAGAAGGTTGTTGAACGTCCAGTAAATCACAAGCCCGGATGCAAAGCCGGCCAGAATGAACGTCATCAGCCACGGCATCATATTGATGACTATCGCCTGGGTTTTATCCTGCGGTGGGGGGGACAGGCGGCGTTGGACCAGCATGGTCAGCAGCATCAGGATCGGCCACACGCCGATCATCAGGAATTGCGGCGGCGTCCAGGGAATAAGGCCGAACAGATTGAAAATCGTGGTCGGGTCAGGCATGGACAAATCCTGAATCCAGCCGAAAAACGGCGCATGGCGCATCTCGATCGTGTTCGAGAGAACCTTGAACAGCGCAAAGAAAATCGGAATCTGGACCAGAATCGGCAAGCATCCCGCCATCGGGTTGACCTTTTCGCGCTGGTAGAGTTTGACCAGTTCTTCTTGTAGTTTCTTTTTATCGTCCTTGTATTGCGCGCGCAGTTCATACATCTGCGGGCTGACCTGGCGCATCTTGGCAAAGGATTTAAACGATGTGTTTGCCAGTGGAAACACACAGATACGCAACACCACGGTGAACATAATAATCGCCACACCGAAATTGCCGACCAGACCATAGAACAGGTTCAGAATAAAAAAGAACGGACGGGTGAGAAAATAAAACAGGCCGAAATCAACCGCCAGGTCGAAATGGGCAACGCCCCATTCTTTTTCATACGTCTCAAGAAGAGATACTTTCTTTGCACCAACGAAACTGTGAGTCGTATAGGTCGCCGTCTCTCCGGCGGCAACAGTGCGGCCCGCGCCGGTTATATCAACCTGATAACGCTCTTTTGCGCCCGGAACGGCGGGTTGTGTATGGGTGAAACGATATTTGGCCGCTTCCTCTTGCGGCGGAACCAACGCAGCCAGCCAGTATTTCTCCGTAATACCGATCCAGCCCGTAAAGGCGTCATACGCATCCTGACGCTTGTCAGCGATATCGTCATATTTATGCTCGATCAGCTCGCCGCCGATATAGCCGATCGGCCCTTCATGGATAATCCAGCGTTGGAAATATTCCGCCGGAAGGCCGTGTTCGGTCACCAGCGCATACGGATACAACGTCACCTCGCGCCCGGTATTATTGACGACGCGCTGTTCAACGGAAAAACCGTAAGAATCGTCAAGCGAGATTGTTTTTTCGAACCGCAATCCCTGTCCGTTATTCCAAATAAGGGTGACAGGCGCATCGGCGGTCAGTTTGCTGTTCCCCTGAACCTGCCAGACCGTATCGCTGGCGGGGGTGCGGACATTCTGCCCTTGCGCAACCCAGCCATATTCAAGATAGCGCGGAAAGGGTCCGCCGGCTGGAGACAGGACAACGACATTCTCGCTCTTTTCAACCGTTGTATAGTAATCATGCAGATGCAGGTCATCAAGACGTGCGCCGGTCAGGTTGATCGTGCCATAGACAACCCCGTTATCGAACGACAGGCGGCGGGTTGCCTCGATCACCGCCACGCGCGGTTTTTCTTTTTGGGCGTCAAGCTGTTCGGGGGTAAAGCTGGCAATCTGTTTTGCCTGCTGCGCCTGTTGCACGCGCATGGCTTCGACTTTGGGCTGCATGATAAAATGGTCATAGCCGAACCAGAGCAACACCGACATGGCGATAAAAATCATCAGGTTGCGCAAATCCTGCGGGTGATAGTCTTTGTTATTTTGCATACTGCCGTCCGTCGTTTTTTATGTGCGCCCGTTATAGACGATCAAACAAGAGGGGGCAACGCCCTTGGACCGTCAGGGAACGGGATCGATAAAATCGCCTTTATGCCAGGGATGGCAGCGCCCGATACGCCGCAGCGCCAGCCATCCGCCCTTCCACGCCCCATATTTGTGAACAGCTTCCCTGGCATAGGCGGAGCAGGTCGGATGAAACCGGCACGACCCGCCTAGCAGGGGAGATACCGCATAGCGATACAGGTCGATCAGGAAAATCAGGACGCGGCTCATGCGCCATCCGCCGTCAATCGTTTGAGACACCAACGCAGATCCTTGCATAAATCGGCATATGGCTTGTCCTTGGTCCCCACCCTGCCAATCAGGACAATATCATGGTGGTCGGGCAGATGATCAGGCAGGATATCGCAGGCAACGGCCCGTAAACGGCGTTTGACGCGGTTACGGTCGACCGCTTTTTTGTGGAGTTTTTTCGTTGCCGTCACACCGAACCGGCGGCCCAGCCCGTCATTTTCCGCCATCTGGATAACAACGGCCTGCGAGACCCATTTCTTTCCCGTCTGCTGGACGCGCAAAAAATCGGACCGCTTTTGCAAGCGGCCCAGATGTTGAATTTTATCTTTTGTGGCAAACATGGACAGCAGGCCTTTCGCCCGCGCGCACCGTATAATTAGGCGCTGAGGCGCTTGCGGCCA
>CAYSGL010000027.1:0-10091 GCA_964430725.1 uncultured Pseudobdellovibrionaceae bacterium | reverse complement strand
AGCAAAGAGGGATCGATAGAAATGGAACGGCATTCGCCCTTGCAGGTGATGGTGACTTTAACCATGCCACCGCCGGATTCGCCGGTGACTTCCTGCCCTGCGAGCTCTTCTTGCATGGTTTGCATTTTGTCCTGCATGGCTTTGGCCTGCTGCATCATTTTTTGAATGTTCATCATGTTATTTGTCCTTGTGTATCGCTTTCAATTCAGCATCGGGGAAAATCTCGAAAATCTGTTTCACCAGCGGCGCATTCAACACCGCATCACGCTGCGCGGCGTCGGCGGCGCGTTGTTCGTCGGCCAATGTCGGGCCGCCAGCGGCGCTCACAACGCTGACCATCCAACGTTTGCCGGTCATGGATTTAAGCGCCTGTGATAAATCCTGCGTCAGGCGTTCGGGCGCATCCTGCGCAGGGCGGATTTCTATCGCGCCGTCCGATATTTTGACCGGATGCGCATAAAGATAGACATGGCTTGCCAGCGTCATTGATCCGTTTTGTTCGAGCAGCGCCACAACATCGCGCAGCGTGTTGATGGAACCGGCGGGAACGGGTTCCGGCGCGGCTTGCGGTTGGGCCATGGCCATCACGCCGCCGGCAGAAGCCGTGACGCGCGCCCCACCGCCGCCAGAGGGTGTGGCGGGTACAGGGCTATCTTTCAAGCGTTTGATCAAATCCGCCGGATCGGGCAGGTCTGCGGCGTACGCCAAACGAATGACGATCATCTCCGCCGCTTTTTGCGGGTCGGGCGCGGTATGGAGTTCGCCCAAGCCTTTGAGCAATATCTGCCACGCACGCCCGAGCATCGGCATGGTGAGTTTGGATGAGAGCGTTGCAGCGCGTTCGATTTCTTCCTTTGCCATGGTTTGCAGGGCATCCTGTAATTTCGGCGCAGCTTTCAATTTCGTGAGTTGGTGCGCGAGGTCGAGCATGTCTTGCACCACCACCACCGGATCGGCACCCTTGCGGTAAAGATCGGTCATAATGGCAAGCGCTTCATCGGCGCGCGCGCTGACGGATTTTTCAAACAGATCGAGCACCAAGGCACGGTCGGCCAAGCCGAGCATGTCTTTGACCTGTACCGATGTGACATGCCCGTCGGATAACGCGATGGCCTGATCGAGAATAGACAGACCGTCACGCGCCGAGCCGTCCGCCGCCCGTGCAATTAAGGACAACGCATCCTCGTCCGCCTGTACCGCTTCTTTGTCGCAGATGGTTTTGTAATAGGCACCAAGAGTCGGCGCATCGATACGGCGTAAATCAAAGCGCTGGCAACGCGAGAGAACCGTCACCGGCACCTTACGGATTTCAGTTGTCGCGAAAATGAACTTCACATGCTCCGGCGGTTCTTCCAGCGTCTTGAGCAACGCATTGAACGCGTTTTTCGAGAGCATGTGCACTTCGTCGATGATGTAGATTTTGTAACGGGCGGAGGTCGGGGCATAACGCACACCGTTGAGAATTTCGCGGATGTCATCGACCCCTGTGCGCGACGCGGCATCCATTTCCATCACATCGGGGTGACGATCTTCGGCGATCGCCCGGCAGATATCGCAATCAGACGTATCGCCCGTGGTCGGCCCCGCCGTGCCATCAACCCCGGTATAGTTCAGCGCCTTGGCAATGATGCGGGCCGTCGTGGTTTTGCCCACCCCGCGAATGCCCGTAAGCATATAGGCATGGGCGATACGGCCTGTGGAAATGGCGTTCTTGAGGGTGCGCACCAGCGCCTCCTGCCCCACCAGATCGTCGAAATTCTGGGGGCGGTATTTACGCGCGAGAACGCGGTACGCAGCTTGCTTATCGGACATAGGGTATGTGTAGGGCGATTCAGGTGCGGGTGCAAGGATTACGGGAATGAAAAAACGGGGGAAGTGGACTTGTCCGCCGAAGCCTTGGCGAAAGTGGAAGACCGGACGCGACCCGAATAAGCAAAGACTGGCTGCTGCCTCTCGGCCCTGACCTGTTGGTACGATGCGGTTCGCCCGCGCCGATCTTCCAAAGGCGTTGTAGAACATACACCCCCTTATTGCAACCACGGTGCATTACATACTGTGAGAGGGGTCTCCTTTCTGCTTTGCAATGATCTTGCCCTTTTCAATACCCACAACTTCAAGCCCTTCGGGAACAAGGGTGTTCCTGCGTTGACGTTCTGCCGCTTCCATCTCGGTTGCAACATCACTCAACACTCCGTCAATAACGTCGGCCACACGTGTTGCCGCTTCAAAGCAAAGACGGACAATGCCGCCGGCAATTGCCGCCGTATATCCTGTGCCGGAAGGCCGAAAAAAGAAATTAGACATCACAAATCACTCCTATTTATTTATATTTAACGTTATGTATAATTCATTTTAGCAAATGTCAAGCGCTTGCAATATCCAAATAAAATGGTTATCAACAACGTCGCTTGATGCGCCGCCGTTGTAGCTCAGGGGTAGAGCAACGCATTCGTAATTATAAGGTCGGATGGGGAAAACGGTGTAATTCTGGGAGCTTACCGATCTTGGCTCCGGCCTAATAAGGCTATAATAAGGTTGGGTCTTTTTTTTAAGGGCCGTTGTAGCTCAGGGGTAGAGCAACGCATTCGTAATGCGTGGGTCGGAGGTTCAAATCCTCTCAACGGCACCATTTTCCGCCAGTTTTTTTATCTTCGTCATCACCTTATTAAATCGATTTAGTAAGGCTTCTGTCCGTTTCTTATGAAGCGTTGATATGTATCCTCTAAACCATCCCCCCTATCATCTTCTTCATTAGTCATAAACGGTGGGTCTTTTGGGTATAAAAGAAGCGAGATTGTCATTTCGTGATAATCCGCAAATATGGTCATTTCACGCACCTCTTCCTTGGCACTCCATACGCCCTTTGGATGCATTACGCCTTTCAAATTATCAATCATCATGTCTTGGCGAACAGCGAGCGATTGAGCAGGCATTTCGATAGTTTCTTGCCGCGCACGATAGAACACTCCGGATTTCAGAAGTCGCTCGCTAGACCACGCCCAATCGATGAAGCCATCTTCGCGCACCATAATGGCGCGGCGGTGCGCTAATTCGCTCAAATTCCTCAAAAAATAGGCCTGCATGACTGAACCTCATGCTTAAGAAATATGCAGGAGATCAAATTATGCGAGGCCGGGGATAGAACTGGCCCTATAAACAATTGGGCGCCAACGTTAATTAATTTTCACCGGAGGATCATGCCCCCTATTTTTAACGCAAATTAGGACTTGAAATCTGGCCCTTCAGCCCTTAGACATACAGGCACTTCCGCAAGCAGAGTGGGCGGTTAGCTCAGCGGTAGAGCACTTGCTCGACACGCAAGGGGTCACAGGTTCAATCCCTGTACCGCCCACCATTTGACTAAAAGTCATTATTTTTCAATAGCTTGGATACTCATTTTCGTGGTGGGACTCGAATGTGGGACTTTTACCATGCTAAATCCGAGCTACCTGATCCTTTCCCGTCATAATGTGTATTATTTTCGCTGGCCGCTGCCGCCGACCTTCCATGAAGAAGGCCGGACGCGCTTCATCAAGCTGTCTCTTCGGACACGCGAACCCAAAGAAGCCTTGCGACTGGCAAACATGCTGGCCTACCATGCTGACGTAATAACAAAGAGTGAATGTGTCGGCGGCATGGATTACATCGAAGTCAAAAGTTTGCTGGAAGCCTATTTCGCCGATCTGCTGGCCGAGCAGAAACGGCTGATTGATAAAGACGGGCCACTAAGCCAGCCCCGTATCCAACGACTAAAACGCAATATCACCTATGTGCAGGATGATGAAGCCTATGAAAGCGGGGATCATTTCATGCAAATGCTCTCGCAAGGCAAAGTCGCTGTTGTTCGTGATGGGCAAGCATTCGAGGATGGAGAACACCCTATCAGCCAAGGCCAGTATGTGAGCGATGCGCAAAACATCCTCAAAACCTTCGATATGGACTTGGCCTTTGAGTCGATTGGCTATCAGCGCGTTCAAGAGTTATTCCGTCCGGCTGCGGCGGCATACTTTCAACGACTGATCGAGTACAGCGAAAGCCAAAAACAATTCAACTTCGACACACCCGCCTATAATGTTCCTGCGGATACGGCTAAACCCGCATTGCGCTTTGCCCGTCCCGAACACAGGTTGCAGCACATCGTCACCAAGTACATGAAAGAGATGCAGAAGGCCCAAGCATGGGGCATCCGCGCCAAGGAAGAGCGGCAGGATTGTTACGATTACCTGATTGAGCTGCTAGGTGAGGACTTTAATTTCACCAACATGGATACGGCAAAAGCCAGATACGTCAAAGACATTCTTATCGAAACGCCAGCGAACAGACGCAAGATGAAAGAAACCCGTGACCTTCCCTTGCTCGAACAGATCAAGGTTGAAAGCGTTGAAAAGCTGTCCGTTACCAGCGTGAACAAATATCTCCAATGCTATAACAGCCTGTACGGATGGGCCGTGAATAACGGTTATCTCGAAAAGAACCCGTTCAAGGGGCTTGCCATCAAAGACAAAGGCAAGGGTAAGAAAAAGCGTGACTGGTTCCGCCCTGAACAGGTGCAGATCATGTTAGCCGAAATTGACAGGGGCAAAGACGGGTTGGCCAACAACGATATGAAGTATTGGGGTGCATTGCTCGGCCTTTATACAGGGGCGCGCCTTAACGAGATCGGCAGCATGACCGTTAAGGACGTAAAGCAGGATGCGACAACGGGCATCTGGTATTTTGACATCAACGATGAAGACGAAAAGAAACGTCTTAAAACCGAAGCTGCAACCCGCCATGTTCCTGTCCATTCGGAACTGCTGCGGCGTGGCTTCCTAGAATATGTTGACCGTGTTTCAAAAATGGACGGTAACGATATACGGCTGCTGTACGGGCTAACCTATACCGAGAAAGAAGGATGGGGCCGCAAGCTGACGCGCTGGTTTAGTAATACGTTCCTGCCGCAAGTCGGACTGAAAAAAGATGATACGTCATTTCACAGCCTACGGCATACCGCTATTACCATGATGCGGCGTGGCGGCACGGACAATCACACCGTAAGAGCGATTGTGGGCCACGAACCGGATGGCGTAACCGAAGAGGTCTATACGCATGGCTATGATCTGAAACAGTTGCAGACAGGGATTGAGGCAATTTCTTATTCAAACGAAAGGCTGAACGGATGAGTGACATAAAATTTATGTTTGACTGCGAATTGTGCGGACGTTCATATCAGATGGGGCCGCATTTTTATGATGGAAAGCGCATACCGAGATATGAAATCAGCGTCTGCGGAAATTGTTATAAAATGAGCTGGGATGGCTGGGGGCCAAGAGAAGAAAAAATCATTCTCGCACGGCTGGAAGAAAAAGGGCTACCCATTCCACCGCGCAATGAAAAAGGCTGGTTGCCAAGAGATTGATTGCGCCACCCTCAATCGGTTTGAGATTGACTGTCTGCTCTTGCATGAAAAGCTTTTTGGAAGCCTATTCTTTTGGCCCGATCATGCCCCGCTCTCTCTTTCTTATGCACAGCCTTGTGACACTCGGCATGGAGAGGCTTGAGAAGGTTAAAGCAGTCCCAAAAGCCCCTATCACCCTGCCCATATCTTTGATAACAGGAGCGACAATCAGGAACCTCAAAACATTCTTCATCAGCACCAATACCACGCCATATATCCTTATCTCCTGTCGGTAGAGTTTTAGGAAAAGTGCAATGTCGCATGTACTCTCTATGGTGAACCTCAATTCGGGATTTATTTTTTGCATCATCCCTGTTGAATTTCCGAACGCACCAATCACAAGTTTTGTCCATCCGCTTTAGTATCTGCTCCCGCATAAAACTGTTACGCAGCAAACCTTCGGAGAACAATAGCCATTCATTCAATAAGCCACGCTGCTCGTAACGCTCCCGCGCCTTGTTCTTACGGACTTTGGGTACATTGCGAATGCTGTTCTTGTGTTTCTTGGATTTTTCCATCATATCGCTATGATAGGATTTTTATTTTAACAGTCGGTTAAGCGACATGCGGTTTTAGTCCTGCATAGGGCAAAGCAAAAGATGTTTCTTGTGCAGGCGCAGATTGGTGGTGCAGAGCCAGCCGAATAAATTTTGATTGCTGAATATAGGGAGGCACATCAGATACAAGCCCATCACGCAGAACCTCAAAGCACTTAAGCTGCTTGCCCGGATAAAGAGCCGTTGAGGGATAGTCTTTGAATATCGCCGAATAAACAGCCAGCTCTTCAATCAGGTATTCAAGGCTTAGAGATACTTTATCAGGATCGGCAGCGGCCAGCTCTAAACCATGCCTACGCTGGAAGTATTTGGACACATCTTCGGTCAAAGCTGCTTTCAAGACATCATTCGTTTGAAAGGCATGATAAAAGGCGTTGCGGTACTCTTCCACCTCGGCAGCGTGGTTATCAAGCCAATGATCCCAGCGGACAAGCTCGAAAGGCATTTGTAGGTTGGAGAGCGTAACAGAATTTTCATCCAGCCATGCTTCGCCTGCCCGTGCTGCTTTCTCGTGCGCTTTGGCATAGGATAATCCGTCTTCCATGACGTAGTTATGGCGATTGAGCGTATCGGACAGGCCAATCCTAAAGCGATCAAAACGTCCTTGCTCGTTCACCCATGCGATCATGGCTTTCAAACCTGCGCCTTGGTGATTGTGACTGTGCAAGCTAATACCCATGTATCCGTTGCCGCCAATGTGCGGACGCCATGCGCTCTTTGCTCCCGCTGCCTTCGCCTTAATCATCGGCTTTATCCGTGTAGAAGGTTGTCGCCGTGGTTTCGGTCGGCTGCTGCGAGCGTTGCCAGACATATTCAAAGTAACGTTTTGCTTCTTCTGCGATGGTTTTATCTTGAATGATGATGGTCTTGGGAACTTCCAGCCATGTAATCAGATAACCCACTCTATCGCCGTATATGACTTTGACATCGCCATCGGTGAAAAGCTCGTCACCCATCCAGCGATATTCTTCCAGCGGCCCCATAAGATGCGTATCGCCATTCCGCATCAAGCCTCTCATGGCGATGCCATCTTGCCGCATGGCGTTGAGCTTCTCGATTACCAGTTTGGAAGAGCGGCGTTCATCTGCTGCGCTCTTTAAGAACTCACCACCTTTAGCCAGCACTTCATGGGCATCATCCAAAAGGCGCAGATAACAATCCGTCCCTTCATAGACCTTGACGAAGTTTTTGGATTTTCGGACACCGCCATCTTCCAAGAACTCGATGCCCTTCATCTCAAAGAAATTTTGCAGGTCGGCCAAAATGGACGCTTTAGGATTGGTGCGCTCGTTCTCAATGTCGGAAATGGTCTGCGACGATACGCCGATCCCTGCCGCGACATCTTGCTGGCCTATATTAAGCCATGCTCTGGCTGCCCGTATCTGTTCCCGTGTAATCATTATTTTTATAACCGAAGCTTATTTTTTAAGACTTTTAACCTTTTGTTAAAGCTTTGTCTATAGAAATACAAACATTCTTGAATAAGTAAACTATTTAACTGTGTGTGGAGATATTAAAATGAACTCGATCAAGTGTGTGGGACAACGCTTTATCGCTCTGTTTAAGGGGCATGAGGCTAACCAAAACGTAATTTCTCTCTTTGATGTCAAAGAGTTATATGACGCTGCCTATGATGAGAAGGCCAAGGCGAGAGCTTGCCTAAAAACCTTTAAGGAGCTGCTGGAAAAAGCGGAAATGCTGGATGCGGCCTATCGCGCCCAATTACAAGCCGAGCAGGTGCGCCTGTACGGAAAGGCGGCTTAGGATGTCTATTCAACTCAAAGACCCGCTGGGCAGCTATCAACCCCGCCTGACCCGTTTCTTGGAAAAGATGGTTAAGGTACGAAACCTCAAGCCGGTCGATCTGCATCTGTGGCGCGTGATGGACAGCACAGCCTTTCAAGATACGGAAACAGCCTTGGATACGGCCATCTTCAACGAAAGGCAGGAACGCTGCAAAGCGAAGAAACAGGCCAACGATTAACCCAAATCCTGATTACCCCAAGAAAGCCCGCCGCTCATCCCCACGAGTGGCGGGTTTCTGCCGTTTTTTCTAATTGCCTTACTATATAGAGAAAGGCGGCGCGGCTAATACCCCCCACTATAAGGAGAGAACGGCAACCCTAATTCCCCTACTAAATAGAATAACAGGCCGGATTTATTCTTGCCGCGCACCAGCTATTACCGTAACTTGGCGACAGGTTGCACAGGTGGTCTGTGCAGCCGAAGGGCTACAAAACCCTTTCTGTATGCGGCTGGCATCAGCCGTAATTGGTGCGTCCTGCCACAATCAAGAACGCACCGAAGATGTCACTCGGCCTACGGGCTGGGTGGCGTTGGCGTATGTCCAGTCTGCCTTCGGGCAGATAAAGGCCAGTGCGCCGTTTCATACAGAACGGTTTTGTACACCCAGCTCACCAGAGGGCCACCCTCTCGGTGAGTTTTGTACAAAGGGGGACGAAACCGTGAAATTCAATATCCTGCCGCTATTACTGGCATCCTTCATTCTCTCCGGCTGTGCCGTAGCTATGTCCGCCAAGCGCAGTACCTATCAGGGCGATCCGTCCATCATTCAGGTGGGGGCCGACCGGATGCAGATTGAAAGCACATTCGGCTCTCCCGATATGACCGCCAGCATGGGCGAAGGGGAAACCAAAGTCATTTACAAGATCGACCCGAGCGCTCACAGGGAAGGCACACGCAATGCCGCCGTAGCCGGACATGTCGTTGCCGATGTTCTCACCCTCGGCTTGTGGGAAGTTGTCGGCACACCGTTGGAGCTTGCCGCGCAAGATGATTTTACCACCTACATCATCGTTTACGATGCCAACAATAAAATCAAATCCGTGGAAGTCGTGAAATGAGAAAAAGGACTATTATCAAGACTGTCTGCCTCTTAATCTTCATTTTGAATATATGGGTCGTTTATAAGAATATCGGCAATGACGGGCTGAATGGCCCTCCGTCAATTTTGGGATATGCATACACAAAAACACCTACGGCTATATTGTACGAGCGCGTCTATCAGAACAGAAAATTTGAACCTGATCCGAATTTCGATATGCGTCCTCATGCAGATGGCTTGTTGGATAATTACCCCGAATGGTCTTGGCCAGAATTTCGATCTGTTGATTCCGAGACAGAGTTGCAATACGTCAAGAGCCGCATTGAGCGAGACATAGAAATTGATGAGCTATTCGCGCACACCACTAATGGCAAAGCTGGATGGGCGATGGTCATGGCGTATGGAGCCGATCCCATCATTATTCTGACTGCTCTTGGGGCATTCTTTATATTCGCTCGAATTGGGAAATCCGTGTTAAAGAAGGGTGTATGAAACTAACCGCGCTTCTTTTTATCTCCCTGCTTATCGTGCCTGTTCAGGCCGATGCGCGAATGGTTGAGGGGAGCTGCGCGAAGGAAAATCTCGATAGCTTGCTGGATGTCCGCGCTATTGATGCGGACGGCGCGGAGAAAAGCACGATCACCGATATGGGCCTGTATATCCACGCGCTGGATGATGATGGCAATATGACCGTGACGGTCACAGGCTTGCCGAAGCCAATGGACTATCCTGCCAAAAAGAAAGCTCCTGATAAGATTGCTGATGCGATTGATTGGGCATCCCAACCTGATGCCAAGACGTTCCGTACCCGCCTTAGCGAAGGGCTGGAATGGGTGCGGACAAACAAACCCGACCTGATTGATGGCAAATACACCACCGTTATGCACGGCTGCGGTACGTCCTGTCAGATGTATTGGATCGTCAATGTCGAAACCGGCAAGGTTTTGGGCAATATCACCACCGCGCAAGGATTACATTATCAGCTGGACAGCCGTTTGCTGATCGCCAATATGATGGATGCCGTTGGTGAAGAGGGCCGGACAGTGCGAGAGATTGACGAGAGCGAACACCGAAGCGCGGTTGGGTTTTACATCATCGAAAATGACGCGCTATCGCTCATCCGTCTGGTCTGTACCCCTGCGCCGTGGCAGATCAAGGCGCAGTAGTAAATCGGAAAAAACAATCGTCAATTGTTTGTTGTATTTCAAATGGATGTCCTGAAATCCCCATGAGTACTAGCAAGGATGGTATG
>CAYSGL010000026.1:2504-10095 GCA_964430725.1 uncultured Pseudobdellovibrionaceae bacterium | reverse complement strand
TGAAGGCAGACCTATGATGCGTCGCCATCGAATGATCATACATGGTTTGATCGACCCCGGCTTGCCTCTAGCCGATCCCAATCGCCGCAGATACGAAATTGTTTAGTGATTTACCGTATCTGTCTTGAAATCTGATACGCGCTTCCGGCACGCCCTTGGTGTGGTGGGCGAAGACCCAGTGCTCGAGAAAATAGCCCGTGAGCTTGAGGCCTGTGAATACGTCTTCATCAAACCCCTCACCCTCCCCGTCTTCGCTACGCTTCGCCGGCCCCCCCCCCTCTCCCACGGGGAGAGGGTGATCCGAGGCAACACCGAGGATCGGGTGAGGGGATGGCTTCAGAAAATTGGGAAGCTTCAGTAATTTCTCCTTATACGGCGCGGCTTGCGCGGCGCTGACGGCCCGGCCCGATTTGGGGGACACATGGGTGAGTGTCGATGCATCGCCATTCATCGCGCATTTGGTCAGGTCGAGACCGAAACCGAGTTCTTTGAGCAGTGCCAGCTCCCACATCACATAGCTCGCGGCCCAGACATCGCTTTCCAGCGTGTCGATCAGGGCACGCAGGCCGTAGAACAGCCCCGGATGGCCTTCACGTTCGGGCAAAGCCGCATCGCACAGTGCGCAGGCCGAGAGCAACGCGCCAAGCTTCAGCGGATCATCCATGACCCCGTGCGGCAGGCCCGTATCCGGCTCCATCTGATAGGTGCCGAGCGCGTCGGACACGCGCGACGACCAGTTCACAGACACGGTGCATCCCGGCTCCACCATGGCGCGTTTCTTTAACGACTGCGCCCCGTGGACGTATCCCGCATGGCGGCCGTTATGTTCGGTCAGCAACGCCACCACCGCGCCGTTTTCACCGTGCGCGCGCGCCGATAAGACTATTCCTTGATCCTGCCATTGTTCCATGGGAGAAAACCTATCCTATAATTTACTTAAATGGTACATAGCATGATTCCCGCCCGCAAATTCCTGATGATCCGCCACGGCCAGAGTGAGGCCAATTTACAGGAAATATGCTCCGGCCACGTTGACGTCGCCCTGACCGATCTGGGCCGTGAACAGGCGCGCACGGCGGGGAAATTGATCGCTGCCCTGCCAGAAGGCTGGCAGCCCAAGCGTATCGTCCATTCCCACCTCTCGCGGGCGCGGGATACGGCCTCGCTGATCAATGAATCGCTTGGCGGCCTGCCGATGAGCGAAACGCCCGATATTGCCGAACAGCATTTTGGCGATTGGGAAGGTCAGGCGTGGGATTACACCCGTCCGCGCATTCATGCGGGTGAAGATCCCGAAAATGGCGAAACGCATCTGGCGTTTCGAACGCGGGTCAAACGCGCCATTATCAATGCATTTTCGGAATCTGAAGAATTGCCCTTAATTGTTTGTCATGGCGGCGTTTTTCGCGCTTTTGCGGGGCTATATGGACAAGACATGTCTGGCATTATGAATTGCGTGCCGTACCGCTTTGCGCCGCGCAACCATGATTATCCGTGGGAGATTGCCTGCTTGACGGCAAGCGCCTGAGCGGTTTCAAACACATCATGCACGCGGAAATGGCGAATGCCTTGATCGTAGGCTGATAGCACGGCGGCGAGAGAGCCGCCCAGACGCTGATCCGCCGGCGCGCCGGGATGGATCGCCTCAATGAAGCGCTTCCGCGACGCGCCGAGCAATATATCCACGCCCAGAGATTTGAATTTATCCAAATGATTCAGCAACTTCAGGTTATGTCCTAATGTCTTGCCGAAACCGATACCGACATCAGCACTGATCCGGTTCTTTTCTATCCCCGCGCCCTCGCAGACAGCAATCCGCCCCGCCAGATACTCATAAACCTCTTGCACAACATCATCGTAATGGGGGGCCGCCTGCATGGTTTGGGGCGTGCCTTGCATATGCATCAGAATGACATCGCATTGCGTCGACGCAACTACATTCAAAGACTCAGCATCATGCATTAACGCACTAATATCATTGACAATATGAGCGCCAGCCTGAAGTGCTATCTGCATCGTCTTTGCATTGCGTGTATCGATCGACAGGCGCGCACCGCAGCCCTTCAACCCCTCAATGACAGGCAGGACGCGGTCAATTTCCGCTTGGACTGATAAAGGGGCAGAGCCGGGACGCGTGGACTCCCCGCCTATATCCAGAATGTCCGCTCCCTCTTCCACCAACTGCAATCCGTGCCCAATCGCACGGGCCGGATCGAGAAACCGGCCGCCATCGGAAAAACTGTCGGGCGTGACATTGACGATGCCCATCAGGGTCCAGTCGCGCATCATGCCGCCAGCTTCCGGAATGATTGTTTGGGCGGCAGGTCTGCCACCAATTGCACCAGCGCAAGATCCGATACCGGATGAACCCAGTCCGGAACAATTTCCTCCAACGGCTTTAAAACAAATGCTCTTTCCTGCATGCGTGGGTGCGGCAGGATCAGGTCCGGTGCATCGGCAATGACGCGCCCCTGATAGTCAATCAGATCCAGATCGATGGGACGGGCCGCATTTTTGACGGTGCGCATGCGCCCGAATTGCGCTTCGACTGCCCCCATGGTCTTGAGCAGATCAAGCGGTGGCATACCTGTTTCCACCGACAAGACGGCATTGGTATACCACGGCTGCCCCCCCTCTGTGCCGACGGGAGCCGTTTCCCACAGGGACGATTGGGCCTTAATGCCGATTCCGCGCTCTATCAAGGCGGCTTTTGCCGCGACAAATGTTTCGTGCGGCGCCCCGGCATGACTGGGCAAATTAGCTCCGTAAGCAATGATGATCATGGCTTTTTTAACCACAGATACACACGGATGAACACGGATTTTTATGCATAGCCAAACCAGTTTGATTTTACACAAGGCACGAGGAGCGACGTGTACAAATGGTACACGAGCGACGAAGCAACGATATGTAAAGTCAAACTGGAAAGGCTACCAGCTGCGAACGTCGCCGGAATCCATATGGACGAAATTCGAACGCGAATAATACCCGACCCCGCCCGCTCTCAGCGATTTGGCCAGATCGCGCAGGCGCGCCGTTGAAAAGCCCGGCATACGCAAATCAATCGCCTGGCCGGTCATATGCAGCGAATTCTTGGCAACGCCGTTACTGCTCCGGCGCAGGTTGGCATTGGATTTCGGGCAGCGATAGCCGGAGAGAATGTCATACGGGGCTTTTTGCCCGCTCATCTGATGAACACTGTAGATAATATCCATCACGCGCGGATCAATCGGAAAGGCCTCGCCGGTCCGGTGGTCGCGCAAAACATGATTGATACGATCGAAAGCATCGGGCAAATATTTATTGCCGATCCGGTATACGCCGGAAAAGCTTTCATTGGTGTGGGTATTGCGGAAAGAAACCCGGCGCGATGCGCCTCCTGAAACCGTTCCTTGGTTGAACGCGGCGGCCATCACCTCGTTCGAGAAAGCCGGAAAGACAAGCGATCCGAGCGTAGCCACCGCGCCCATGCCTAAAAAACTGCGGCGCGAAGGACAAACGGGGTCAGCGTTTTGATTGTGTGACATGATACCTCTAAGATTTTTATATCGTCTATCCCTAACAAGACTGGCGAAACAGACCAGAGAGAACCTCTATGAGTGTGCAAAAAACCTGTTAATAATTCCCTAAACGAACGGAACCAATTACGAGTCTAACGGCTCGCAGCGCGGTAATCAAGGCCGCTTTTGGCCTTAAATCCGGAAGAATTGACAATTTCGGCAATATTTTCGGGGGCCTGAAACCCGTTAATCGCTTTGATTGCCCCCATCAGCTGGTCGTCCAGCCCATATAAATCATAGCCAAACACCAGCGCGCCGCCCTCTTTTTCCCATACCGTATTATAGACGAGATAGACGGGAATCGGGTTTTGCGCGCGGATATCGTGTATTTTTCCGCGATCAAATTCCGCTTGCATCGCGGCTGTCGACCACCCGCTATTGTCGGCCAGAATAAAATTTGCCAGCTCTTCGGGCTTTTCGACGCGGATACATCCTGAACTGAGCGTGCGCGCGTTGCGCGCAAAGACCGACCGATCATTCGTATCATGCAGATATATATTATAATTATTGGGCATCAGGATGCGGATGCGCCCCAGCGGATTTGTCTGCCCCGGCTGCTGCACCATCGTCAGCTTCTTGCCTTCTTCCCAGCTGACCTGCGACCAGTCAATCGTTACCGGGTCAATCGTTTGCCCTTCATAGCGGATTTCGATGCCCCGCTTGGACAAATATTCCGGATCATCGACAAGCTTGGGCAGGTAATCCTCGCGCTTGATTGTCGGCGGAACGGTCCATGTGGGGTTAAATCTCACGCCGGTGATGGTCGTCTTAAAGCTGTTCGTCGGGCGGTTTTCCTTGCCCACAATGACCTTCATTTGTAGCGGGCTGCGCCCTTTTTCCACCGCCCATAAGGTTGCTGAGGGGATATTGACCATCACATATTTATCGGGCTTGACCCGGTCCATCCACCGCTGCCGCTCCAGATTGGCGACCAGCTGCGTGATCTTCGCCTGCCGGCTTTGGTTCAATATTTTCTGCGTCGATGGTCCGACAATCCCGTCGGGGGCAAAACCATGCTCTTCCTGAAACGCCATGACCCGGCGCGCCAACGCATCATCGTAATATGTGTCGCCTTGCGCAGGGATCGCGCCGCCTCCGAGAAATTGGCGGATTACGGGAACAGCCGCGTGATGGCTGCCGGGTTTCAACAAACCATCGATCCGTATGGCTACGCGCGGCTGTTCTTCGGGCGAGGTCAGCGTTTTTACAAGCTCCTCGCGCAACTTGCGGTACATCCGCCCTTGCGGGGCTAAACGGGATAAGGCTGTGACCACAGAGCTCTGCTGACCCGCGACCCACGCCAGAATATCCGCGCCTTTCATCGGCGGCTGCCAGTAATAATCGCTCTGCCCCACACTCGCCGGAGTCACGCGCATACCGGTTAAATCGCGGCCATAGCGGATGACCGCGTCAGACAAAAGCAATTCAAGGTCATGCGGAGCCATGACCTGCCCCTCCCCTATAGCAGACCGAAGCAGATCGACGTGATATGTCAGCGGGTTGAGACCGTGTGTCCAAGCCATCTCTAAGATGCCAAGAACCGCTTTTGCATCGCCGTTGGGCGTGCCGTTACGGTTCAACCAGAGCGGCGCGAAGCCACTGGCCTCGTAAAACTCGCGCATGCCGACCACATCACGAAATTTTACCCCTGCCGCCCTTCCGTCCGTCAGCCGCTCGATCAACTTTTGCCCCAACTCCGGCGCTATCGGTGCGGAAAACACAGCGGGTGTGGCCGTGGCTTTTTCTTCAATGACCAGATCAATGGCTACATGGGACGGACGAGCGCTTCCTTGATTCGTGGCAAAGATGCCGAAAAGCATCGCCAGTGCCAAAATCAACACTGTCATAAGGCGCAGTTTCCTGCGGTTTTTCATCCATGCGGGGAGGGACATTATGAAACGAGCACCTGATATTAAAATATAGGCCCCTATTGTCCCCAATGCCTTGGAAATAGGCAAGGTTAAGTATTCAAGAAAAAACCGTCATCCCGGCGCAAACCGGGATACATTGTCCCGCCTGATAAATGGATGCCAGCCTTCGTTGGCATGACGGCATAAGAGGTGACCCGCCATGACCCAATTCGCATCAGGTAATTTGCATGTAAATTTATACTTGCCGAATCATAGGGTTATAGAATATTTCTCACAGACTGTCGTAAGTATGCGTTTCTTCTTTGGCCCCCGGATGCGTCACGGCACCGGTGCGCGCCGGTCCAACCAGCTGTGCATATTTCCAGATCGCGCCCGCATTATAATTGGTCGTACGCGGCTGCCAGCTTTTCTTGCGTTCGGCCAGCACCTCATCCGACAACAGAACGTCAATTGTGCCTTTTTCCGCATCGATGCGGATCGTGTCGCCATCCTTCAACAGGCCAATCGGCCCGCCAACGGCGGCTTCCGGCCCCACATGACCGACACAAAAACCGCGCGTTCCACCGGAAAAGCGTCCATCGGTGATCAGGGCCACCTTGCCGCCCATCCCTTGCCCATATAAGGCACCGGTCGTGGCCAGCATTTCACGCATGCCGGGGCCGCCCTTTGGCCCTTCATAGCGCACAATCAGAACATCGCCCTCTTTATATTGGCGGTCGAGAACGGCTTGCAGGCAATCATCCTCACAATCGAACACACGTGCAGGTCCCTCAAACACAAGGCTTTCCAGCCCCGCAACCTTCACAATCGCGCCATCAGGGGCCAAATTCCCTTTCAGGCCAACCACGCCGCCCCTTTTTGTGATGGGGTTGGTGATGGGATAAATTACATCCTGCCCTTCCAACAACTGCGCGTCGGCGCAGTTTTCGGCGATGGTTTTGCCTGTCACGGTCAGGCAGTCGCCATCAATATATCCGCCCTTCAGCAGTTCCTTGATGACAACTTGCACCCCGCCAACCTCGAACATATCCTTGGCGACATATTTCCCGCCGGGCTTCATATTGCCGATATAGGGAGTGCGTTTGAAAATATCCGCGACCGCAAACAGGTCGAAATCGATCCCCGCCTCATGCGCGATAGCCGGCAAGTGAAGGGCCGCGTTGGTCGAACCGCCGGTGGCCGCGACAACGGCGGCGGCATTTTCCAGCGCCCTGCGCGTGACGATATCGCGCGTACGAATGCCCTTTTCAATCAGTTT
The DNA here is from genome assembly GCA_964430725.1 of uncultured Pseudobdellovibrionaceae bacterium. Lineage (GTDB taxonomy): Bacteria > Pseudomonadota > Alphaproteobacteria > Micavibrionales > Micavibrionaceae > CAYSGL01. The sequence continues at coordinate 3,406 of CAYSGL010000026.1, read as the reverse complement.
CATCACCTCACGGCCAGACGCGGCGGCATATTCATCGCGCGTCTCATAAATGGCCGGCGCACCCGCCGACCCCGGCAGGGCAAGTCCGATCGCTTCGGATACGCACGCCATGGTATTGGCTGTAAACTGGCCGCCGCATGCGCCCGCCGTGGGACAGGCCACGCATTCCATTTCGTGCAGGTCTTCATCCGAAAACTCGCCCTTGGCATGTTTGCCAACCCCTTCGAAAACATCGATAATGGTGACGTCCTCGCCCCGGAATTTGCCCGGCATGATCGCGCCACCATACATAAAAATGCCCGGCACGTTCAAACGGACCATCGCCATCATCATTCCCGGCAGCGATTTATCGCAGCCCGCTAATCCGACAATGGCATCATAACAATGGCCGCGCATGGTCAATTCGACCGTATCCGCAATCGCATCGCGGCTGGGCAAGGACGATCTCATCCCTTCATGCCCCATGGCGATCCCATCGGTGACGGTAATGGTGGTGAATTCGCGCGGTGTGCCGTCGGCTTCTTTCACACCTTTTTTAACCGCCTGCGCCTGACGCGAGAGCGCGATATTACACGGCGCCGCCTCGTTCCAGCAAGTGGCGACCCCGACCAGCGGCTTGGCCACATCTTCTTCGCTCAAACCCATCGCATAGAGCATCGCGCGGTGCGGTGCGCTTTTCGGTCCAACGGTCACATGGCGGCTCGGGAGTTTTTCTTTGTTCCATTCTTTGGTCATGGCTCTTCCTGTGTTTGGTCTGGTTGTGATGGAATAGGTCTAACGATCCTGAGAGATCAGGATATCGTTGACGATGCGTTTGAATTCAACGCCGTTGGCGACGAACGGCAACATAATGCGGCGCGTGCCCGTTCCGCTGACGATGACATTCACATAGCCGAAAATCA
>CAYSGL010000026.1:0-2494 GCA_964430725.1 uncultured Pseudobdellovibrionaceae bacterium | reverse complement strand
TATAACGGTCGCGCCGACCTCGACCGACTCAAGCTGGCGGTAATGCAGCTCGATCACATCGGCATAGACGATGCCGCCGCGCAGAAGAATACGGTGATTGGTCGCGGCCAGCAAAAGATACGTGCGCGTCACATTGGCGATAACCAGCATCACCACGCCGATAAAGGCAAAGAACAGCGCCAGATTAACCGCCACAAACAGGCACAACACCGCCAGAATCAAAACCGCCAGAGCCTTCCACATAATCGCCCCGTGAATAGCCCCGATAAACAGAACCTGCTCGTCATCGCGCAGGCGAATACCTGTCAGATCTATCAAGCGTTTGATATCACTCTGATGGATAATCGGCTGTCCCTGGCTCATATGCCGCTCCTATGAATTACGCGCCTTATCGATTGCGCGGCGGAATTTGATCGGATCTTCGATCGGCGGCAAGATGACCTCGCCCACCCCCATCCCGCGCACCATGATGCGCCCATAATTAAAAATACGCCCCATAATGCCTTGCAGGACATTGACGCCCTCGATACGGTCGATATTCATCTCACCCACATACCGCGCGACAAGTCCGCGCTTATAGACAAGGCGTTTATTCGTAATGGCGATTTCCGTCGTGGCGCGGATGATCATCATCTGCGCGAATTTAAACAGCCCCAAAACAATCAACAAAAACGCCAGAATCCGTACGCCGGGATGCAGCGCCTGAATTTTATCAATCCAGCCCATCTGGGCGAACGCATCCCCCGCACCAAAAATGACGGGTTGCATCTTGATCGCAAAAACCAGCAAGGCGATCGATAAAACAAAGCTGAACACAATATTCATTACCGCCTGTACGTTATACATCCAGTGAAAGTGCCCGACATGGATTAACTCTTCCCCGTCGGTCAGAGATTGCTGGATATAATTCACCGTGTAATCTTGTCTGGCCATTACGCATCCCCGAATGAAATGCCCAACCCGCGCGCGGTCGCAACCAGCGTATCCGACGGATCAACAGCTTTATAAGCCGCAATCGCCTGCTCGATCGGCACATCGACGACCTCGCGGTTTTTCCATGCGACCATGCGGTCGAACTTGCCTTGCGCAATCAACTCAACGGCCTTCACCCCGAAGGCAGAGGCCAGCAAACGGTCATTATAGGTCGGCGGGCAGCCGCGTTGAACATGTCCCAAATTGGTGACGCGCGTCTCGAACCCTGTCGCTTCGGCTATCTTCATCGCCAGATATTGGCCGATTCCGCCATAACGCTTTTCACCGCCATGATAGGTCACCTCAAACGCTTCCCCATCTTCGGTTTTGACCGCTTCGGAAACGATCACCAAAGCGAAATTGCGCCCCGATTCTTTAACGGCGAGAATTTTATTGGCGACCTTTTTCAAATCATATTTGATTTCGGGTATCAGAACGACATCTACGCCTCCCGCAATCCCGGCGGACAAGGCAATATGCCCCGCATCACGGCCCATTACCTCAAGAATCATCACGCGGTCATGGCTGGCGGCTGTCGGCTGCAACCGGTCGAGCGCCTCGGTCGCAACGGAAACCGCTGTGTCGAACCCGACCGATGTTTCCGTTTCGCCTAGGTCGTTATCAATGGTTTTGGGCACGCCGACCATGGCAATGCCGCCCTGCTGCGCCAGCCTGCGTAAAATGGCGAACGATCCGTCTCCGCCGATGCCGATCACTGCATCAAGCCCCAGTTTTTTAAACCCTTGGATAATCTCATCGCTTCGGTCTTTGCGCGAGCCGTCGGGCATCGGAAAATCAAACGGGTTCCCCTTATTGGTGGTGCCCAAAATTGTCCCCCCCATGCGCATGACATTGCCGTCCATATCATTGGGCAACAGGCGGCGGGCACGCGGCGGATTTTCGAACAATCCGGCGGTACCGTCTTCGATACCGTATATTTCCCAGCCCAGCAGATGGGCGCGATGCGTTGCCGCCCTGATCACTGCGTTAAGACCTGCACAATCGCCGCCGGAAGTAAGGATGCCGATTTTTTTGCTCATGGAGAACCCTTGGAAATGGAGGAAAAATCAAATAATTTCAACGATATCTATACCCTATCATCCCCATCCCGCCAAAAGGAAATTCACATGGGCGGCGAGTTTTTCTCCCCATACCTCTAAATTTGTGATAGGATATCGCCATCCAGAAACGATTTAAGTCCTTCTGACCATGGAAGAAATTGAAGATTTGAAAGAAAAGCTCGCGCTTTTGGAGCATGAGCACAGGGACCTTGACACGATCATCGAGCGATTGATGACGAGCCAGCCTATTGACCTTTTACAAATCCAGCGCCTGAAGAAGAAAAAACTTCTGCTGAAAGATCAGATTAACAAACTCAAAAGCGATATCTTGCCGGATATTATTGCATGATGGTTGTTGGTAAGTAGTCGGTGGTAAATGGTGCAAAATTATAAAGATTTGGACGTTTACCAAAGGGCTTATCAAAGCGCACTATCCCTGCACGAGATCGGCAAAACATTTC
>CAYSGL010000025.1:0-10197 GCA_964430725.1 uncultured Pseudobdellovibrionaceae bacterium | reverse complement strand
AATCAGCATCGCATCGACAATCATATTCAGCCCCGCGCTGCCGATATAAGGCACAATCATCGCACGCACCGGCCCCAGATAATAGGCGCCGTATATCATCCCCACGATCGCCAGCCCCAGCATCAACCCGATATAACGCGGCTTGCGCGTGATCTGTCCGACGGCGGCATCGGCGGCGCGGCCGATCTGGGCGGCACATTCGCGGGAAAGCCCTTGCGGATATTTTTTCATCAAAGCCGCGCTTGTCTGGGCGGCATTCGCGCGAATGGTCGTGACCAGCGCATTGGCCAGCGCGCGGTAACGCCCTGCCTGTTGCAGCAAAGCGGCAACATTGCCCTGTCCGCGTGCCGCCCGTGTCAACAAACCGATCCCGCCTGCCAGCATCTGGTCGAGCAGGTTGGGCAAGCGCACGAATTTGCCATCGCCATAGACATCGACCTTGACCGGCTTTTTACCAACACGAAACGTAATTTCGGCAAACGGAAACGACGCATTATAATGCACGCCCATTTTCTTTTCATCCTGCATCGCGCCGGTCGTGACCGTGACATCGCCCGCCGCGACCAGCCGCCCGCCGTCATTTTCGATCAAAAACGTCATATGTTCAGGCACCTGTGCGCGGGCATAATCGCACCGCGTCTGCGCGCTTAACCCCAGCGTGACAACCCGCGTGCTATAGGCCTGTCCCCGGCAGGACGGGCATTGAATCTGTCCCTGCCCACGGCATTTGTTACAGGGAATTTTTCCGGTCCGCCCACAATTGGTGCAAGGAACGCGGCGCATGCCGTGACATTTCACGCACGGTTGCGGACCGCGCGCCCCCGCATTGGTTCCCGATCCTCGGCACAGCGGACATTGCATCATCATTTGCCCGTGACAGACATGACAGGGTTTGTATTTTTGTCCGTTGCATTGGTCGCACCGCACCTGTCCCGTATGACTGCAAGCTTGACATGGTTCATGCCAACAAAGTGTCTTGTCCACCCCGCTGACCGGCAAGGTCAGCCCCTCGCTCATAAACCCTTTATCCTTGCGGGCCAGCAACTGTGATTTTAAGGATTCTTCGATCGCGCGGTTTTGGCCGGCGCGATCCATCATATCGCGCATAATGCGCTCGACCTCGCGCGGGTCGCTTAATAACTCCCCCGCCTGCTGGCGTCCCGGTAACACCTGATCCTCACTCGTGGGCGCCAGTTCGAAAAACGTACCGGCGGTAAAATCGACATCGCGCGTTGTCGCCTGCGCAACCGTGATATGCTGTGCGCGCACCCCGTTTCCCTTGCAGATTTGCACCAGCCGCGCCAGTGCCCGCGCAACAATCGGCGCGTGACTTGTCTGTGCAGGCGAGGGACTGTTACGGGTCAAGCGCTATCCTTTCAGATGCGCTTTGAAAAACGCCACGGTCCGGTCATCGGCAATCTGCGCCGCCGCCGCATCGTAATGCGCGCCGCCGACACGGGTAAAGGCATGATCGACCGAATCATAGACATGGGTTGTGACCTGCGGATGATCGGCAAGGCCGGCGACGATTTTATCACGCGCCTCCGGCGGTACGAATTTATCCAGTTCGGCCATATGCAGCATCAGCGGTTTTTTGATCTGCCCGGCCTCATCCAGCAACTGGTCCAGCCCGACGCCGTAATATCCGACCGACGCATCCGTATCGGTCCGCGCCGCCATCAGGAACGAAACCCGCCCCCCAAGACAATATCCCATATTACCGACCATCCCGCTGGCGCCCGGCAAGGTGCGGGCGGCATCGGTCACGGCCTGCAAATCGGCAATACCCGCCTCCATATCGAACCGGTTCATCAGCTCGAAGGCCTTGTCCCATTCCGCCTGCGTCTTGTCGCTCAGCACCACGTTTTTTTCCAGCCGCCAGAACAGATCCGGCGCAACCGCGATAAACCCTTCCCTGGCCAGCCAGTCGCACTTGCCGCGAATGCCTTCATTCACGCCGAAAATCTCTTGAATCACAATCACAACGGGGGCGGGGCCTGCGCTATCGGGCCGGGCGACATAACAATCAAACGCGCCGTCTGCCACGCTAACGCTCAGTGTTTCGCTCATAACAATCTCCTTTGGTTGCCTGCAGGCCGATTTGCCCATATAGATTAAGCTGGTTCGCCTGCCATACTGAAAGAGATAGCCATGAAATTCAACTTCGATATCGAATGCAGCCCCGAAGAAGCCCGTCGTTTTCTGGGCCTGCCGGATGTAACCCAGCTCCATGACTCCATGCTCAAGGAGATGGAGGCCCATATGAAAGAGAATATCGCCAAGCTCGACCCGAACGAGCTGGCCAAAAGCTGGTTTGCCAACCCGCTCCAGCACTGGCAGGAAATGCAAAAAATGTTCTGGCAACAGCTCGCGGCCCAGCAACCGCCCAAGACGCCAGGCAAGAAAGCCGACAAAGACGCCGAATGACCGGCCCGCAAGAGACGATTTTTGCCTTATCCAGCGCGCCCGGACGGGCGGGTGTGGCAGTGATTCGCGTATCCGGCCCCAAGGCGTTTGAGTCACTCAAGTTATTGATAAACAATAATAAATTAGACAAAATTCCCGGACGTACGCTTCGCCGTATGTATGACGGGCAGGGAAACGTACTGGATGAAGCCCTGATCCTGACCTTTACCGCCCCCCACAGCTTTACCGGCGAGCATGTCGTCGAATATCATTGCCACGGCTCGCCGGCGGTGATCGAAGGGCTGCTCGGCGCGCTGGGCCGTTTTGACGGGCACCGTCTGGCCCAGCCGGGTGAATTTACCCGCCGCGCCTTTGAAAATGGCCGCCTTGACCTGACCGCCGCCGAAGCGGTCGCCGATTTGATCGATGCCGAAACACAGGCCCAGCGCCAGCAAGCGCTCGATCAGATGGGCGGGGCGCTGGCGCGTCTGTATGACGGCTGGCGCGAAGAGCTGGTCCGCGCGCTGGCCTATGTCGAGGCGATTATCGATTTTCCGGACGAAGACATCCCCGATTCCGAAACCGCCAAGGCGCATCCCGCCATTCGCAAACTCCATGATGAGATCGCGGCCCACCTGAACGACAATCGCCGGGGCGAGCGTCTGCGCGAGGGGATTCAGGTCGCGGTGATCGGCGCGCCCAATGCCGGCAAATCATCGCTGGTCAACGCGCTAGTACAGCGTGATGTCGCCATCGTCTCGCCGACCGCCGGCACGACGCGCGATATTATCGAAGCCCATCTGAATTTGGGCGGATACCCCGTCATTCTGGCGGATACGGCAGGCCTGCGCCCTGACCAGCTGGGCGCCGATAACGCCCATGACCTGATTGAATCCGAAGGCATCCGCCGCGCACTTGTCCGCGCGCAAAGCGCCGATATCCGCCTTCTTGTATTTGATGGCACCAGCCAACAAATAGATGGGCACACTGCCGCCCTGATCGACGATAAAAGCATTTTATTATTTAATAAGGGTGACTCTTCCCTTTACCGTCACCCCCGCGAAGGCGGGGGTCCGGATGCCCGTCTGCGCGGGCATGACGTTGTGGAAGTGTCCGTCACAACAGGGCTGGGGATGGATGCCTTACTCGCCGCGCTAACAAAAAAAATCGAAAGATTGATGACCGCGTCCCGCGAAACGCCGTCCCTAACGCGCGCGCGTCACCGTCATGCGCTGGAAGAGTGCTTAACGCGCCTCAATGATGCGCTGTCCGCCATCCAGCCCGAATTGATGGCCGAAGATTTGCGGATGGCCGCGCGTGCGCTGGGCCGTCTGACGGGGCGCGTCGATGTCGAAGACCTGCTCGATGTGATCTTCCGCGATTTTTGTATCGGCAAATAACGCCGCTTAATCGCGCGCGCCGAACAGGGCGGTGCCGATGCGCACATGCGTCGCGCCGCAGGCAATGGCCCAGCCGAAATCCCCGCTCATCCCCATAGACAGATCGGTCAGCCCGTGATCACGCGCCATTTGCGCCAACAGTGAAAAATGCAGCGCGGGCGGCTCATCCACCGGCGGAATACACATTAATCCGCGCACGATCAGGCCGCATTCCTGCGTCGCATACGCCAGCAGGGATGAAAGATCGCGCGGCAACACGCCGCCTTTTTGTTCTTCCGCGCCGGTATTGACCTGAATATAACACGGCACACGGCGCCCCTGTTTTTGCATGTGCGCGGCCAGCGCATCGCATAATTTCGGCCTGTCCAGCGTTTCAATAACATCGAACAGGGCGACCGCTTCGGCGGCCTTGTTGGTTTGCAGCGGTCCGATCAGACGCAATTCCAGATCCGGATACGCCGTCCGCCGCGCGGTCCAGTGGACCATGGCTTCTTGTACTTTATTTTCACCGAACACGCGCTGTCCACATGCCAGCGCCGCGTCCAGTTTATCGTCATCCTGATTTTTCGTGACAGCAACCAGCGTAATGCCCGGCGGATCGCGCCCCGATTTTTTTGCGGCACGCGTTATTTCTTTTTGCACAAAGGAAAAATTTTCGCTGACGGACATGGGATTTTTTCTAGCATCAACGCGGCAACCGGCCAAGCGGTCTTTCACCCGCGCCCGCCTTGCGATCCCCACGGATTGCGCCGCGATTTGAATCGTTCGCGCGTGGTCCAGTTATCACGCCCCGCGTGCGGCGACTGAAAGGCGGCATCCGCGCGGCCATAGGGTTGAATATCGGGGATTGGCGTATGTGTTGTTTGCGCCAGCGCATCGATCCGGCTTTTGATCGGCGGGTGGGTGGCGAACAGCCCCATAAACGGCCTGGTATTCTCGAAACACATCATCGCAATATCACCCGGCGCCTTGGGAATATCGGCCATGCCGGAAATCCGCATCAGGGCGCGCATCATTGCCGACGGATTTTTGGTCAGGGCGACCGCCCCCGCATCGGCCATATATTCGCGGCTGCGCGAAATCGCCAGGCGCGTCAGCATGGTGGCGAAATAGCCGACCCACAAAATCGCGACAACGGCGAACAGCACCATGACCGCCCCGCCCTGTTTATTGTTCGACGAACGCGGCACCCACAGCGCATAGCGCGCATAACTCCAAAGCATCTGCGCCATAAAGCCGAGCATGCCGGTAAAAATAACGCACACCATCATCAGCCGCACATCGCGGTTCAGAATATGAACCAATTCATGCGCGAGCACGCCCTCCAGCTCGTCCTGCTGCAAGGATTGCATCAAGCCGCGCGTCACTGTGACGGTATAGGAATTTTTATCGATGCCGCTGGCGAAGGCGTTGCGGGCATGCGTTTCGATAATCTCGAGGCGCGGCATCGGCACGCCGGCGGCGATCGAGAGGTTTTCAAGCAGGTTATAGAGCGCGGGTTCCTGCTCGCGGGTGACCGGATGCGCATGCGAAAGGGCGCGGATCATTTTCCCCTGAAAGAAATAAGCGATGGTAAACCAGATGATAACAATCGTGACAATCATCGGCCAGTACTCATAGATCACCGCCCAGGCGAACTGATTGGCGTTTTCAAATGTATCGACCTGTCCGCCATACATCGCGCCGCCGACAACCGCGCTGGCCGCCCAGATCACCGCCATTAAAATGAACGGATAGGCCGCCAGCAACAGCATGGATTTAAGATTGTTGTTCCAGATATGGGTTTGCAGTCCGGCGGCCATTCACTCTCCTGTCATGCCCGCCTCCGAGCGGATATCCGGTTAATATTGTCACGGCATTGCCGTGTGGTTTCTGGATCCCCGCCGTTGGTATCCGCCTTTGGCGGATCGCGGGGATGACGGCAAAAAACGACTACGACCCGAATTTAATCTCCGGCGCTTTTTCCATGACCTGACGCTCGGCCTCATCGACATCGAAAAACGTTTCGGTTTTAAAGCCGAACCATCCGGCGACGATGTTCGAGGGGAATTGCTGCACCGTGGTATTCAACTCGTTGGTGGCATTGTTGAAGAAACGGCGCGCGGCGGCGATCTTGTTTTCGATATCCGACAGCTCGGCCATCAGGCGCTGGAAATTCTGGTCCGCTTTCAGGTCCGGGTAATTTTCCGCCACCGCCAGCACATTGACCATCGCCCCGCCCAGTCGCCGTTCGGCGGCAATGCGCTCGTTCGTGGAATCGGCGCCCTGAACGCCGGCGCGGGCATTGGTGACTTCCTCGAACACGCCCTTTTCGTGGGCGGCATACCCCTTGACCGTTTCGACCAGCGAGGGGATGAGGTCAAGCCGCTGTTTTAATTGCACATCAATATCCGAGAAAGCATTGTCGCGGTTCTGGCGCAGGGCGACCAGCCGGTTATACAGGCTGATCACGATCAGGCCAACCACGGCGGTTATGCCAAGCAATACAAGCAACGCTTCCATCATATATCTCCTTAAGATCGTAAAATATGCTTTATCCTAGGCAAAATCCAGCGCGCTGGCGATAGAAAAAGGGCTTTTCACGCCAAAACGCCAGAAATTCTCTATACCGTCATGCCAGCGCAGGCTGGCATCCATTTAAAAGACGGGGCAATGGGTCGCCGCCTTCGCGGGGACAACGCCCCTTGGTGTATCTCGGCGCCCGGGCGTTAAGGAATAAAAAGGGTTTTTGCATCCGGCGGAGAAGTCGCCTAAAATAAAGACACCTCATTCCAACGAAAAGGTTTCCCCATGATCCGCGCTTTGATGTTTACCCTCGCCCTGATGATGATCGCGCCGGCGGCGCGCGCGCAAGACTCCCTCCCCGCCATGCCGGATGCGCTGCAGGCGCTGGCCGATCGCGGGGCGCAGATGCGCTATCTCGGGAAAATGCATGGCATGGACGGATGGATCGCGATCTATCAGGGACAGGAAAGCTATTACTATGTCACGCCGGACGGTCAGGGGTTCTTGATGGGGCTGATGTTCGATAAGGAAGGAAACATGGTCACCGTCAATCAGGTCGCCGACCTGCAAAAACAGGGCGGGGATGTGCTCGATTTTCTGGCCGCGCAGCCGCCCGCGCCCAGCATGGACGCCGCGCGCCAGCAAACCAGCGAAGCCTTTACCTATAAATCCCCCGCCCAGCGCATGTTCGCCGAAGTCGAGGCCAGCAACACCGTGGCGCTGGGCGATGCGGACGCGCCCGTCATCTATTCTTTTATGGACCCGCAATGTCCGCACTGCCATGATTTCATGGAAGACCTGCGCGCGCGGTACATCGACAAGGGCCTGATTCAGCTGAAAGTCATTCCTGTCGGCTTTAACGAACAATCGCTGGCGCAATCGGCCTTCCTGCTCGCCGCGCCCGATGCGGCGGCGCGCTGGTACAAGCATCTGGACGGCGACGAATCCGCCCTGCTTGCCAAAACCGCGATGAGCACGCAAGGCGTTCAGCGCAACCTTGCCATCATGCAGGCGTGGAAATTCGATGCCACCCCGACCAGCGTGTACAAATCCCGATCCGGCGAAATCAAGATCATCCGGGGACGGGCCAAGGATATGGCCGCCGTTCTCGCCGACCTGCCGGCCAAGCGCTAGATTATTTCAAGCGCCACGCGCGCGGCGCGCCGCCATCCCGCATCAGGGACAAGACGCTTGCCCGCGCGGGGGTGAACAGGCTAAAGTATCGCCCTGAAGGGTATATTCATGGATCCGCGTTCCGCTTATCGTCTGCAAGTCATGGAAAAACTGGGGGGGCCGTTGCTGGCCGCCCTGCCGCCCGGCATGGACGGGGAAAAATCCGCCGAAACGCTCGCCGCGCTGGTGGGTAAATCGGTGCAGGCTGGTCTGGCGCTGGCCGCCGCCATGAAACTGTCCGACGAAGACGGCGATATCGATTCCATCCGCTTGGCGCTGGCCGCGATTGCCGCGCCCCTGCTGGCGCAATCCTATAAGGATACCGGCAAGCTGCCCGATGATGCGATCGTCGAGCAGCTGGTCAAAGGGCTGGAAGCCGCGCTGGTTTTCTCGGAGAATTTCACCGCCGCGCAGGAACATACCGCCCGTCTGAAAAGCCTGCACACGCCCCTGCCGGTCATTGATACCGCCCAGATATCGTTATTATCCCTGAACGCGCTGACGCCCGTTGCCGTATGCCTGCAGCAATTTTCCTTTGGGCAAAGCGCCCCCGCCCTGATCAAACAGGTGGGCGAGCGCCTGCAAAAAACCGCCCGCGAGCTGGCCGCCGCCAGTCTGGATCAGCCGGAAAATGGCGACCGCGCCTTCGCCGAGCTGATGGTCCTGCGCCCGCTGGCCGAGCTGTTTGCTGCGGCTCATGCGCGGCTGCTCGCCAATCACAAAGGTGACGATGCCCCGGCGCTGGATGCCGTGTGGCAGGCGTTCGACGAACAGGCCGCGATGATGCACGCCCTGTCCGGTGCCGCCGTTGACGAGGCGCAGCAAAACGCCCCCGAACCGTCCGCGCCGCCATCGCCCACAGCAGAGGCATCGGCGCCCCCCCCGCCGGGCAACCCGATGGGCTTTTTCAAAAAGGGCGACGATCAGGCCGCCGCCGCCCCGCAAGCCGAAGCCGCCCCCGCCCAGCCCGCACAAGAAGACCAGACAGACACCGGCGCGCAGGAAACCTCGTCCGGTACCGCCTCCTCGTCCGGCGGCGGATCGAACCCGATGTCGTTTTTCAAAAAGGGTGGCTGATCAGCGGCTGAATTTATCCGTTCATCGTTTTTTGAGTTCTTTTTAATTTTTCCCGTATAATAATGTCACGATGAGTAAAGTCCTTGCCGCCTGTTTGATGTTAGCCGCGCAGACCTATGACGTGCCGCCCGCCGTCATGCTGGGTATTTTGCAGGTCGAAGGCGGCCGCCCGGGGATGGAATCGCGCAACACCAACGGCACCGCCGATCTGGGACCGATGCAGATCAACACCATCTGGCTGCCTGAACTGGCGTCGAAATGGGGCGTGGGCGAAGACACGGCGCGGCGCTGGGTGCGGGACGATCCATGTACCAATATGGGGGTTGCGGCATGGATTTTGCGCAATCACATGAATGAGACCGGCTCGCTGGCCAAGGCCATCGCGCATTATCATTCGCGCACGCCGACCTATGGGACCGCCTATCGCAGCAAAGTGGTTGCGGCGATGCGCCGTCACGGATTACTGAAAGACTCCCGCACGCGATAGCGCTGCGAAAAACGCATCACACTTTCTTTGGAAGCTGAGAGGAAATTATTTAGGGCATTACCAAAGCACAGGATCCTTCGACGGCCAACGTCCTCATGCCCTGACGCTCATAGTATGCTTGCAGGCGTGGATGGTTGGTGGAGGACATCGACCAGTAAACGGTATCATATCGCTGGAACAAATCAGCAAACTGCATCTCAAAGAATGACCAGCCTCTTCCGCCGCCACATTCTTCAGGAAAGAGGCCAAGATTTTCGATCTCGATAACTTTATTATGAGTCGCCGATGACCAGAAGCGCTCTTTCAGCTTGTTAGCAGGCGGAAGAATGAGCGTGTAGCCAATAATGCGATTTCCATCCATCAACTCGCGCAGATGTGTTTCAGGGTCAGCCAGCTTAGGGTTCATTGCCGCTTCACCAAAACGGTCGGCCATACGATCCCAGCCCCAATCATGGCCAACGCGTACCAAATATGAATGGAAAAGATCGTAATCCTTCAATGCTTCGCGCCAGTGTAAGTCGCCCCATTGTGTCTTATACTCACCGGCAGCAACGCGTTTAAGATACGTCTCGCGGTCTAATTCGAAATGAACCTTATGCATGGGGCGGCTCCATGGCGACAGAGTCCCACGCCAGATCAAAGTAAAATCGCATCGTGTCCGCGAGTTCTTTTTGATCAAACAATGTAACCATGACTTCACCTTCAAAATTCACAAAAGCCAGCTTATCGCCATACGTATAAATCGTTTTGTCGTTGAAGCGCTCTGTTGGGAACCATTTATATTCACAATAAGTATTGCCGAGATAGGATGTGTCCTCTTCTTCGACAATTACGCGGAAGCGGAAGTTACCTTTCGACTCCTGCATACGGGCAATGTGCATTTTGAGAAAATCAGAGCCGAGGCCATCAAGAACGAGTTGTGATACGCCATTAAACAAGGTGATCTCGGTATGTCCGCGTTGCACCGCTTTATAAATGTCATCATACATCTCGCGGAATCCTTCTTGGCCACGCAAAATGCGCATGCCTGTCGGATGACGGCGTACCCCGTCATGCTCAAGGAATTCCACGCCCTTGATGGTGTAAAAACTTTCGATCCGCTCCAGCGCATCGGCCTTGCCCCCTGTATGGGCGTTCTCGATCTGGGAT
>CAYSGL010000024.1:0-10275 GCA_964430725.1 uncultured Pseudobdellovibrionaceae bacterium | reverse complement strand
TGCGTCACAGCCCCGTTTTGGAAGACATGGATTTGATCTATATCATCAAATCGCATGACAGCGATCATTGGCAGGCCATTGCCACGCGCCCGACATTGAACGGGCCGGTTATTGATGTTCTGGCCGATACGGGCGATGTAGATACGGCGGTAACGCTGGCGGAAAACCGCTCGATAACCTTAACCGATTATGCGTTGACGCAATTCGAACCATTGGCCGGTGAACATGAAAATCTGGCGCGGCCTTTACTGTTGCGTCCGGACGTGCCGCAAGAGATGACCGCGCGCATATATGCGATCGTTGGCGCTGAATTGAAAAAATCGCTGGAGGGGCAATTCGATGTACCGGCCCAGCGTGCGGCGGCGCATATTGATGATATTGTTTTTGAAGTGCGTCAGGCGGCACGTGCGGAATATATGCCGTCGGACAAGCTGATACAGGCGGCAGTGGCCTTAAAACAAAAGGGCGCACTTGATGTTCCGGCGATGCTGGGCAATCTCAAGCGCGGCATGATGGCTTCGTTTATCGCACAGATGGCCGCCTATACAGACATGACCTGTGATACGATTCTCTCTGCCCTGACGCAGAAGAACGGTCAGGATCTGGCGGTGATCTGCAAAGCGTTTGATATCCGTAAAGTGGATTTTATCAGCTTTTACCTGATGAGCCATCGGCTGCGTAAATCCTATCAGCCTGTGATCGATAACCAGCAATTTATGATGGCGATCCAGACCTATGATCGCATCAAAAGAACGGATGCCTATGCTCTGTTAAAGAACAAGCGCATTATCCATTAATCCCGTCCTTATTCGACAATCGTTTTATATTTTTGGCCCACTGTCAGTTGTTGGCCGGGGCCAAGGGCGTTCAGTGTCCGGAAGCGCTCTTCGCGATAATCGGGGAACGGCAGGCGCGCCGAAACCGAGGCAACCGTATCGCCATTTTGCGCCGTAAATACTTTAAGGCGCGGCGGTCGAATGCTGGATTTTTCCTGATTGCTCATGCTGGACAGGCTGTAGGTGGTGCGTTTGAGGGCATCCAGCGCGGCGGCATTCGCCCCTTGCGGGATCGCCATGGTAAAGCGGTAATATTGCCCCGGCGTCCATTCAATCAGTACCAGTTGCAGGCGCATGGATTGTCCGTTGATGGTGCCGGTCGTGGTGCCGGTCGCGGCTCTCTTGCCGTGAATGGTAATCGTTTCTGGGTTATCCAGTGCGCGGCCTTTTGCCCAGACCTGTGTCAGCAAGGTATAGGGATCGCGCTTTTGCGCATCGCCCGCTGAATCAAACAGGATGATCGATCCATTGCGGCATTGCGCGATAACCTGTTTGGCGGAATTGGTGACCGGACAGTGATCGGGGACGGTAAATTTAAAACCTAGGACAGGGTGATAGAATGTATTACCGCGCATAAAACCCTGATCGGCGGATTCGCCGTATGGCAGACCGTCTATTTTCGCCAGATAGACATCACGATTAAGCTTTCCCTGACCGGCGGGATATTTGCCGGCCTCGTTCGTGGCCTGCACGATCCGGTCCTGTGTCATCGGGTGGGTCGAGAAATAGGGCGGGACATTATTTCCTTTGCCGCTGATGGCTTGCTGAAGATCGGTATCCATTTGCAGGCTTGTCAGGAAGCTCGCCATGGCGCGGGTATCATATCCGGCGCGGCTGAGATATCTCACGCCGAGGCTGTCGGCCTCATGCTCCTGTCCGCGCGAATATGATTTTATGTAAAGATCAGAGCCGACCTGTGCCGCCTGCGATACGCCGGGCGTGCCAACGGCGGCGGACAGAATTGCCGCGCCCAGCCCGACCAACGTACCTTGCGAGGCGCGCGCTGCCGAATGGCGGCCTGTGATGTGGCCAACTTCATGGGCGAGGACGCCCGCCATTTCCGCTTCATTATTGGCCAGTGCCAATAAACCGCGTGTGATATAAACATATCCGCCCGGAATGGCAAACGCGTTCACCATGGGGGAATCGATGACGTAGAAACGGTATTGTACGTCGGGCCGTTCTGTTTCACGTGAAACAAGTTCCCCAATTTGCGATACGTAATCAGCCACGGGGCCGGACATGAATTTGCCGAACTGCGCTTCGACTTTCTGGTGCTCTTGCGCGCCGATACTGGCTTCCTGCGCGGGCGGCATAAAGGCGGTAAATTGCTTTTCGCCGGTGGCGGGGTTCGTCGAACAGGCGCTCAAGGTCGCGCCAGCCACAAGAAACTGGACAAGAAGGCGAATTTTGTTCCAAGCTGGGCGCATGCGGTTATTCCTCATATTGATGGCCTGTTGCCTCTTTTTAGGGATGTCCCCGCTTTTAGCACAGGATATTCCCGCTGAAAACAGCATTGCCGCCCCAAAAACGGATCGCGCGCTGTTTCCCGATTTGAAACGGACCCTGTCGGGCCGGGTCGATCAAGTGATCGACGGAGTAACCTTTACGCTGAAAGACGGCAAAATTGTGAGGCTGTCGGCCATCGATGTGCCCGATTTGGCGCAGCCGCAAAGCGATATCGCCTTCCGCGCTTTCCAGCTTCTGCGCGCCTTGCTACCCGAAGGAACGGAGGTTGCGCTGTACCAGACGCGGCAGGCGCGCGCGGGCCGAGAAAACCGCATGGGGCAATTACTGGCCCATGTTTATATAGAGCGCGAAAATATCTGGATGCAGGGCGCATTGCTGGCCGAAGGTCTTGCCCGCGCCATGCCCGGAGACGCCAATCCGGACATGGCACGCGAGATGTTTATCATGGAGCAAAAAGCCCGCGCCGCGAAAAAAGGCCTGTGGGCCGAGGATAGTTTTTATCGCCTGCAAACGCCGGACACGCTGGCCGACAAGACCGGCAGCGTACAGGTGGTGGAGGGAACAATCCTGAAAACCGCCAGTGTGAAAAACAATATATATTTGAATTTTGGCGCGGACTGGCGGAACGATTTCACTGTCCGTATTTCCCCCGCCATTCGCCGCGAGATGAGCCGCAAACAGATCAACCCGCTTGATCTGCAAGGGAAAGCCATTCGCGTGCGCGGCTATGTCGAGGATTATAACGGCCCGATGATTACGCTGGAAACGATCCATCATCTGGAGATACTGGACGGCACGCCGTCCGCGCGATAAAACGAATACACAACATAAAGGAAAACGCACAATGAGCTTTAAAACCCTGAACGATATTGATGTGGCCGGCAAGACGGTCTTGTTGCGCGCGGATTTGAATGTACCGACGGAAGGATCGATGGTTACCGATACAACCCGCATCGATCGCGTCAAACCGACCATTGATAAGCTGGTCGCGGCACGCGCCAAAGTGGTTGTTATGGCCCATTTTGGCCGCCCCAAAGGAGAGCGCAATCCGGATTACTCGCTATCGTTTTTACCGCCGATCCTGACAAAGCAGTGGGGCGTTGATGTCGCCTTTTGCGATGAGTGTATTGGCGAGGGCGTTCGCAAGGCCATTGATCAAATGAACGATGGAGACGTCATGCTTCTTGAGAATGTGCGTTTTCACAAGGGAGAAGAGAAGAACGATCCGGATTTTATCCGCGCGCTGGCCAGACTGGGTGATGTCTATGTGAATGATGCGTTCTCCGCCGCACACCGCGCGCATGCCTCGACTGAAGGATTGGCGCATCTGTTGCCGACAGCGGCAGGGTTGTTGATGGAAGAAGAACTAAGCGCCTTGCAAAACGCGTTGGAAAATCCGCAAAAGCCGGTTGTGGCGATCGTCGGCGGCGCAAAGGTTTCATCAAAATTATCGGTGTTGAACAACCTTGTCAAAAAAGTCGATTACCTTGTGCTGGGCGGCGGTATGGCTAATACATTTCATTTTGCGCAGGGAATTGATGTCGGGAAATCCCTGTGTGAAAAAGATATGGCCGATGAAGCGCGGGCAATTATGGCCGCCGCAGATAAGGCCGGATGCCGCATTATCTTGCCAGCAGACCGCATTGTCGTGCGCGAGTTCGGCGAGAATGCGCCGCATGAAACAATCGCGGCCACCGCGATCGGCGCCGATCAGGAGAGTGTCGATATCGGCCCGCAAACAGTACGCGAAATTGAAGATATTCTGGATCAGGCCAGGACAGTTTTATGGAACGGCCCTATGGGTGTTTTTGAAGTTGAACCATTTGATAACGGGACGAACGCACTGGCGCGCGCCGTGGCTTTGCGTACACAGAAAAACGGGATGCTGAGCGTTGCCGGCGGCGGCGATACGGTTGCCGCGCTTGAAAATGCGGGCGTCGCCGATCAATTCAGTTATGTGTCCACGGCAGGCGGCGCCTTCCTGGAATGGCTGGAAGGAAAAACATTGCCCGGCGTGGCAGCCCTTTTACAGGTTGATAAGGCCGCGTAGATTTTTATATGCGGTCTGTTCATGTGATCCGCAGGGCTGACCGATACGATTTCGTCAAACAAGTCAGGCGGAATGGCAAAAAGAGAGGGTGAGGATTAATGCGGGTGGAGATGACCTCTTTTTCTTGACTTTTTAAAATATTATGGTAATTTTCTGCCCGTTGAGTAATCGGTAAAAAAAGTGAGTAAAAAATGAGTGATATACAGAAAACATTCGGCAACAACGCAGAGCCGCAGGAGAGTGTCCGCGCCAGATTGGGCATATTGAGAATTGTTGGCCTTATGGGGATGCGCAATAATAATGGTAAGACGGTTCACGGAGCGTGGGATGCTCCTGTTGATTATGAGGCGGCTATCCCTTTGATTGTATGTCGTGAGGGGGAGCGCTCCGCAATGAGACTGGACGTATCTATCCTCGATTTTGACGCACTTTCAAAGGACCCCGGTTTGTCTGGTCCGGAACGTGATATAATAGCCCTTGCTTTTAGTCGTCGCACGCAAGCGCGTACCCACAGAACCCTCGGTATTAACGGCTAGGCCCGGCGTTCGAGGACGTAGAGCGCCAGTTCCTTGAGCGTTTCGCCGCGTCCTTCAAACACTTTCAAATGACGGATGGCTTGCCCGACCAACATATCGGCCCGCGCCTTGGCTTGCTCTTTGCCCATGGTCGATACGAAGGTTGACTTACCGGCTTTATCATCCTGATTGGCGGGCTTGCCGGTCAGTTCGGGGTCGGCCTCCACATCCAGCACATCGTCGGTCACCTGAAAGGCAAGGCCAAGATCATAGGCGTAATTGCAGAGCGCCTTTTTGTGCGGTTCATCGGCCTTGCCGAGAATAGCGCCGGCCTCGCACGCGAAGGCCATCAGCTGTCCGGTTTTCATGCGTTGCAGGCGTGAAATTGTCCCCAGATCGAATTCTTTTTCTTCGCCGATCAGATCCAGCATCTGGCCGCCGACCATGCCGTGCGGTCCGGCGGCATAGGCGAGTTTGCGCACCAGTTCGATGCGTACATGCGGATCGGCATGCGTTTCCCGATCGGCCAGCACTTCGAAGGCAAGTGTCAGGAGGGCATCACCCGCAAGAATGGCGGTGGCCTCATCAAATTTACGGTGAACGGCCGGCTGGCCGCGACGCAGATCTGAATCGTCCATGGCCGGCAGATCGTCGTGGATCAACGAGTAGCAGTGAACGAATTCGAGTGCGGCGGCGACGCGGCGCGCGCTGGACGGGTCAACATTGAACAGGCGCGCGGATTCCATCACCATAATCGGGCGCAGGCGTTTGCCCCCGCCGAGTACACCATAACGCATGGCTTCGTAGAGGCGGTTTTCGGCCAGATCGGTTTCCGGCAGCAGGCGGTCGATGGTTTTATTGACGGCGGCGACGGCTTCATCCATCACTTGCTGTAACTGGCCGGACGCTTCTCTGGGTGAGGGCATGTTTCTTTAATCCTTATTCAGTAATGTTAACTGCGTGGCGCAGGGTGATGGAATGCAGATTCCTTAGAGCAGGCAAAGACAATAGTGCCATTAGGGGACACTTCGCCGTTTGTGTCGCAGGCCGATATTGTAAATGCGTCGGGCATATCCGGGACAGGTGTTACCTTATAATCGGACGTTTTTGGTGTACCGCTTTGCGGACCATTAAACAGTCCTCTTAACAGTCCTCTTAGAGAATTCAAACTTTGGGTGAGGCTATACAGTGAAAACATGGCTTACTCCTTTTACTCTTTTTCTAACGGTTGGGTTTTGACGCTGCCATCCGGGGCAATCGTAATTTTTTCGATTTTCGATTGGGCTTCTTTCAGCTTTTTCTCACAATGGGTTTTCAGCGCGATGCCGCGCTCATAGGCGCCGATCGACTCTTCCAGCGGCGCTTTGCCCGTTTCGAGGTCGCGCACGATGGTTTCAAGCTCGCCAAGAGCCTGTTCGAAAGAGAGGGTGGTGATTGCCGCTTCTTTTGCCATCTGCCTGATTTTTCACGTTTTTTAATCGTTAAGTCCGCAAGACTATACGCGAGATACGCCCTTTTCACAAGGCTGATAAACCATCTTTGCAAGACATAATATCGGGATTTTGCCGTAGAATTAAAAGGAATATGCAAGGAGGCGACAATGACGCAAAGACATCACCCGCAAGGACAGGCAACCGATTTGCAAAAACTTGATTTTACCCTGTGGCGCCTGCAGCGCGAACATGACCTGCGCCATCAGCAGGATGTGAACCGTAGCCTGAACGAACGCCCGCGTGAGCGGGCCGAGGATCTGCACTAAGCATTCAGCGCGCGCAGATGCGCCGCGACGCTGGCGGCGAGGGCGGGGAGATGATATCCGCCCTCCAGCATAGAAATGACCCTGCCGTGGCCATGCGTCACGGCAATTTTTTTAAGCTCTGCTGTCACCCAGCCGAAATCCTGTTCCGTCAGGGTCCAGCCGGCCAGCGGATCGTCACGATGTCCGTCGAAGCCGGCGGAGATCATCAACAGGTCGGGCGCAAATTTATTCAACGCCGGAAAGACTTTCGTTTCATAGAGCTTGCGGAATGTATCGCCATCGGCACCGGCGGGCAGGGTGAAATTCTTCACGCTGTCTTCGTTGTCTTCTTCCAGTCCGCTCATCGGCCAGAGCGGGTATTGATGAGTCGAAATATACAGGATCGATCCATCGTGCCGGCGTGTCATGGTATCGGTGCCATTGCCGTGATGCACATCGAAATCGACGATGGCTATTTTCTTGATGTTGTGTGCGGCCTGGGCGTGGCGCGCCGCGATAAACACATTATTGAACAGGCAAAATCCCATGGCGCGCGTCGGTTCGGCATGATGGCCGGGGGGACGCATGGCGCAAAAGGCGGTTTGGGTTCGCCCTGCGATAACATCATCCACGGCCTGACATGCCGCCCCTGCCGCAAGCAGCGCGGCATCAAAGCTGTGCGGCGATAAGATCGTGTCGCCATCAAGCGCAGACAGGCCGGAAGGGGGCGTGGCCTCTTCGATCATCTGGATATGATGCAGCGGGTGGGCGCGCAGGAGTTGGTCCTGCGTGGCGGGCTGCGCCTCGATTTGCGGATAGTCTTCAAGGATGGTTTCGAGCGCGTACAGACGCGCGGCGCCTTCTGGATGCCCATCGCCGGTGTCATGCAAAAGCGCGGCAGGGTGCGTGTAGATCGTTGTTTTCACGCGCATTTTATAGCATAGTGCGGGGCATGACGCGACCCTATATCACGCCGCCGGATACGCGCCTTTATGCCATTAGCGACCTTCACGGTCACCGCGAGCCGCTGGCGCGCATGATCGATCTGATCGAGGAGGATATGCGCGGACGCGATATCCGGCATGTCAAGATTGTGTTTCTTGGCGATTATGTTGACCGAGGGCCGGACAGTGCCGGATTGCTGGATGATTTAATTGCGTTGCAGGAACGCAAACTTGGTTGTGAATATGTTTTCTTAAAAGGGAATCATGAGAACGGCATGCTGGGATTTATGCACGATCCGCAGGGCAGGCGACGCGACTGGATTGAGTGGGGCGGCGTGGAAACCCTGCAAAGCTATGGGATTGATGTCGATCGTACGATGCCGCTGGATAAGCAGATGGAGCGCTTGTCGGTACGTTTGCGTGCGGTTATTCCCCCGCGCCATGTCGATTTTTTAAGCGGCCTGCGTCTGTATCATATCTGTGGCGATTATTTGTGTGTTCATGCGGGTATTCGTCCCGGATGGCCGTTGGAAGAGCAGAAGGAAAATGATTTAACCTTTATTCGAGAAGAGTTTTTGAATTATGACGGGTTGCATCCATGGCGTGTGGTGCACGGCCACACGATCACCGGCACGCCGGAAATATTACCCAACCGCATCAATGTCGATACAGGATTGTATAAGAATGGTGTGTTGAGTTGCGCCGTTATAGAGGGTAGTCATGTCGATATTATGCAGGTGTTATTATGAGCGCAGGACCGCAATCGACCATCGAGCTTTTGGCGCAGCGTCTTTTATATCGCTGGGTGCCGAAATGGTATGAAGCCTTTCACGATACTGAAACACATTTGTTCCATGAAAGGGTGGGGCACGCCTTCCGTCCCGTTGAAACCGGACGTATTCGCCTGTTAACCCAATGCCGGCAAATATCGGTTTATGCGCATGCGCAAAAACTGGGCGCGTTTCACGGCGATATAGCGCGGCATGTCGAGGCGCTGATGGCCTGTTTTCATGTTGCCGATACGGGCGGCTGGCGCTTTTCGGTTGATCGCGACTTAAAGCCGCATGAGACTTTCTATGATTTGTATGCGCAGGGATTTGTTATTTTTGCCATGGCGCATGTCGGAGACGAAGCCGCGCGTCAACTGGCAATTAATACGGCACGCTTTATCGACAAAAACATGCGTGCCGCACAGGGATTCCATGAGTCCCTTGACGCGCACATAGCCCCCCGTAATGAGCGCCGGCGGCATGAATCACATATGCACCTGTTGGAAGCATGTCTGTTCGCGGCGGATAGATGGGATGAGGGTATTTTCCGTTCCCTTGCCGATGATATCGTCCGTTTGTTCTTTAGCCATTTTTATCGTGATGGCGTGTTAAGCGAGTATTTTAGTGCTGATTTACAGCCGGTAGCGGATGAAAACGGCCAGATTGTGGTCGAGCCTGGTCATTACGGCGAATGGATATGGCTGTTAAAAAAACATGCGTCATTGATAGGCGAGCCGGACCGCTATGACCAGACTTGCCGGGATTTGCTGGCTTTTGCCAATAAATATGGATGGGACGATATATATAACGGCATCTATGACGAATTGAATCCGGAAGGAGAGATTGTCGCCGACACAAAGCGCATCTGGCCTTTTTGCGAGTTATTAAAGGCCAATGCCTTGATGATCGATGCGGCAGGCGTCGACCGGAACGAGATCAAGGCGGTTATCCATCGTATGGTTAAAGTCTTCCGCGCGTCATATATTCAGGAACGCGGATTTTGGTCCGAATGGCTGGCCCGTGATTTAACCCCGATGACCGATTATATGCCGGGTACGACCCCGTATCATGTTTATTTCGGCATCATGGAGACGCGCAGCGTATTGCAAGCGCGGGGGCCCAGCCGGTCGTGGCGTATATGGGCGCAGACACAATGGTTTCGCTCGCGCCGCGCCGTTTCAAACGGCGTGCGGGCGGTGCGATACCGGTTCAAATAATTATTCGGCTTTTTGGGGCTGGTTGCTACGGTTATAGGAAAGCTGATCTTCATCAAGCTGAAAGCCGATAACGACGCGGTATTTGCTCAAATCATCCGTGCTCGTAACAGGCAGGGTCTGGGTGATGCTTTCGATTTGCTTGCTGTCAACCTGATCGGGCGCGTAGGTCACGTTTGCCGCGAAAACTTCCTTGGACAAAACGGCACCGGTTGTATCGGTAACGGCGATAAAATAGGGGTAGGAGAAATGCGGTTTATCCGATTTGTTGGCGCGGCCCTTGGCCCCGATTTTTCCTGACAGCACAATTTCGACCTGCATCGATAAGGCTTCTTTATGTTGTTTGCAGGTACTTTGTACGCCGACCATGGTGATTTCGGATATCTTGGTCAGCTCGCCCGGTTTTTCGGGATCGGAAAATTCCGCCAGATGTTTTAACTCCGGCATGATGGTGATAGACGGGCAATCGGCGGCAATCGGCGGCACAAGAGAGTCGGCGTGTGCGCCCTGCTTGCCTGTATCGGCAGGTTGAAGCTTATCCCATAATATTTGCGTATCGCGCTTGATGCCGTCAACCGTCTGGCAGGCGGAGAGGAGGAACAGGCCGGCAAGGGAAAGGCAAAATAAGGATCTCATGGGGGGTAGGATAAACGCGGTTTTGCGGGCTGGCAAGGGATGGATTTTGCGGACGGGCGGGCGGAGGGCGGGGAGCCGATGCTGGTCGACGAGGCGCTGACG
>CAYSGL010000023.1:8360-10298 GCA_964430725.1 uncultured Pseudobdellovibrionaceae bacterium | reverse complement strand
TGATTGAATGTCTTGCCATGGCCAAAACCGCCAAATCCTATATTTGTCAAGCCTGCGGGTCCGTTACCTCGAAATGGGGCGGGAAGTGTGAGGCGTGTGGCGAGTGGAACACAATCGTCGAGGAAAAAATCGAGGCGGCGGTTCCAAAAGGGCTCAGCGGTAAAAAGGGCCGCGCAATCGATTTTGTTTCCCTGCAAGGGGCTGACAGCGCGAAATTGCCGCGCCTGACGACCGGTATCGCTGAATTTGACCGCGTGACGGGCGGCGGGCTGGTGCCGGGATCGGCTTTGTTGATTGGCGGTGACCCGGGAATTGGCAAGTCGACGTTGTTATTACAGGTTGTTTGCAGGCTTGCGCAAAGCGGCAAGCGCTGCCTTTACATCTCCGGCGAGGAGGCGGTGGACCAGATACGATTGCGAGCCTCGCGCCTTGGGCTTGATAAGGCGCCTGTCGAGCTAGCCGCCGCGACTTCGGTGCGCGATATTATGGCGAGTATCGACGATGCCGCGAACTCGGCCGATCTTGTTGTGATTGATTCCATTCAGACCATGTATATTGACAATGTCGATTCCGCCCCCGGCACGGTGACGCAGGTGCGCACCTGCGCGGCAGAGCTGACGCGCGTGGCAAAGCGGCGCGGCATCTCGATTTTGTTTGTCGGGCATGTGACGAAAGACGGGCAAATCGCCGGACCGCGTGTGCTGGAACATCTTGTCGATGCCGTCCTTTATTTTGAAGGGGATCGCGGTCATCAATTCCGCATTTTGCGGACGGTGAAAAACCGTTTCGGGCCGACCGATGAAATTGGCGTGTTCGAAATGGCAAGCGAAGGTCTGGTCGAGGTTGCCAACCCGTCCGAATTATTTTTGGCCCAACGGCAGGACCATGTCGCAGGAAGCGCGGTTCTCGCGGGTCTGGAAGGGACGCGCCCGGTGCTGGTCGAGGTACAGGCGCTGGTCGCGCCTTCGCCGCTTGGCACGCCGCGCCGCGCCGTTATCGGCTGGGATGCGGGCCGCCTGGCCATGGTGCTGGCGGTGCTCGAGGCGCGTTGCGGGATTACGCTGTCCGGCTCCGATATCTTTTTGAATATCGCGGGCGGAATTCGTATCAACGAACCGGCGGCCGATCTTGCGGTGGCGGCGGCACTGGTCTCATCGCAAACAGGGCAGCCGGTTCCCAAAGGATGCGTGTTTTTCGGCGAAGTGGGGTTATCCGGGGAAATCCGGACGGTGGCGCAGCCGGACCTGCGTTTGAAGGAGGCCGCCAAGCTTGGGTTCGAGCGCGCGGTCATTCCATCGCCTCCGAAAAAGGGTAAAAAGGCCGAATTTCCCGTCGGCGTGACGCAGGTGGAGCATCTTGATGACCTGATCGCGCTGTTTTCGGGTAAAAACCATGTGGCGAACGCGGCGTAAGCTCCGCATAATTCCTTGCCTTTTCAGGGGCTTTGCCCTATCACTGGGCGGGTTATGATTGTCGATATTGCCGTCGGGATTATTATCCTTATTTCAGCCGCCATTGCCTTTTTGCGCGGCTTTATTCGTGAGGTTCTTACCATTGCGGGGGTGGTCGGCGGCGTGCTGGCCGCGATTTTTCTGGGGCCGAAACTGGCGCCGGTTTTCCGTGGCTGGTTCGGGGTCGAAAATGGCGAAAAAGTCGAAAAGCTGTTCGATATCATACCGATGGACGTGGCGGCCGATGCGACGGCCTATGCCGCCATCTTTGTTATCTTTGTTATCGCCATTTCGGTTTTAAGCCATTTTATCGCCAGCGGTGTAAAAGCGATGGGGCTGGGGCCGATCGATCGCACCTTGGGCGTGATTTTCGGCGTGGTGCGCGGCTTTGTGCTGTTGGGCCTGTTTTACCTGCCTTTTCACCTGATGATGAAAGAGGAAAGTAAGGCAGAACTGTTTGCGGACAGCCGGACGCACTATCTGATTC
>CAYSGL010000023.1:0-8350 GCA_964430725.1 uncultured Pseudobdellovibrionaceae bacterium | reverse complement strand
GGCTTCTACCGGATTCCGAAGATGTGGAAAGCGTTACCAAAGAAAAGCAGGATGACTTCCGCAACACATTGCTCAAACAAAATCTTCTGCCCTCGACCGGCAAAGAGCCTGTCGCGGAAGAAAAGCCCAAAGAGGACGGCTATAACAACCAGGAGCGCGGCGAAATCGACGCCCTGTTTGGCGGAACCCCGACTCATAACGAATAGATAGAAGGCAAAACAAATGACCCCTTTTGATGACGACCGCCTCCACGAAGAATGCGGCGTGTTCGGCGTTTTTGGCCACGAGGATGCAGCGGCACTAACCACTCTCGGCCTTCATGCGCTCCAGCATCGCGGACAGGAAGCGGCCGGCATCCTCACCTATGACGGAGAAGATTTTTACGCGCACCGCGCGCTGGGCCTGGTGGACTCGACTTTCAACGACCCCAGCATTATCGAGAAACTCAAGGGCCATATCGCCATCGGCCATAATCGTTATTCGACCACCGGTGACTCCTTGTTGCGCAATGTTCAGCCGCTTTTCGCCGATATGTCGTTTGGCGGGTTCGGCGTGGCGCATAACGGCAACCTGACCAACGCGGCGACGTTGCGCGAAGCGCTGGTGCAAAAGGGGTCGCTGTTCCAGACAACGACGGACAGCGAGGTTATTCTTCATTTAACGGCGGTCAGCGCGCGGCAATCGCTGGCCGAACGCCTTAAGGATGTGGTGAACCAGATTAAGGGCGCCTATTCACTGGTGGCTGTTTCGGAAGGCAAGCTGGTCGGTTTGCGCGACCCGTTCGGCATCCGGCCCCTGGTGCTTGGCCGTCTGGGTGATGCATATATTCTCGCGTCGGAAACCTGCGCGTTCGATATTATTGGCGCCGAGCTGGTGCGCGATATAGAGCCGGGCGAGATGGTTGTTATCGACGAAAAAGGCGTACAATCGTACAAACCATTCGCCAAAACGGGCAACCGTTTTTGTATTTTTGAATATATTTACTTTGCCCGTCCGGATTCATTGATGGAGGGCAAATCGGTTTATGCCACCCGCAAGAATATCGGCGCGATTCTGGCAAAGGAAGCGCCTTGCGCGCATGCCGATGTGATCGTGCCGGTGCCCGATTCCGGCGTGCCGTCGGCTATCGGTTATGCAGAGGCCAGCGGCATTCCCTTCGAGCTTGGGATTATCCGCAATCATTATGTCGGTCGTACGTTCATTGAACCGACGGATCGCATTCGCAATCTTGGCGTCAAGCTGAAGCACAATGCCAACCGTGCCTATCTGAAAGACAAGATCGTCGTTTTGGTGGATGACTCCATCGTGCGCGGTACGACGTCGCGCAAGATTGTTGAAATGGTCCGCGCCGCCGGCGCGAAGGAAGTGCACATGCGCATTTCCTCGCCGCCAACGAACCATAGCTGTTTTTACGGCATCGATACGCCCGATACGGAGCAGTTGATCGCGCATAAATTTTCGGTCGAGGAAATTGCAAAGCAAATCGGCGTAGACAGCCTTGCCTATATTTCCGTTGACGGTTTGTATCAGGCTGTCGCGCAAACCAATCGCGACAACGACAACCCGCAATATTGCGATGCCTGTCTGACCGGTGATTATGCGGTTGAACTGGTTGATAAGGAATTGTCAGCCGGATGCGGCGGATCGGGACGCAAGATTTCCGTCCTGCGCGAACAACGGGTCAAGGCCTAGATGTTTGAGGATTTCGCCCGCCGCAAAGTGGCGCATGAAAAATCCTATTCCTTTCGGGATATAACACTTATTTACGTGGCAGTTGGCCTGACCTTGCCGACTTTTACGATCTGTGCCCAAATCGGATATGCACTCGGCCTACAACAAGCCCTTCTTTCGACGGCGGTCGCGGGTATTATATTAAGCATAGTCGGCGGGGCCGCCGGATGGATTGGCGGTCATGCGAAGTTATCGACGTATTATATTGTACAGATAGCTTTCGGTCGGTATGGCGCGTATTTTGTGAACATTCTGCTCGCCGCCGTCATATTCGGATGGTTCGGTATCACGTTGAACCTGTTTGCCGGCGCGTTGCGGCTTGCCGGCCTGTGGCCGGAAATACCGGATCAGGCCTGGATTATACTCGGCGGTATTTTTATGACGGCGAGCGCAGTATGGGGATTTAAAGGGTTAAGGTGGCTGAGTTATGTGGCCGTTCCTGCAATTATTTTAACTATGCTCTGGGTCTGGATTCAGGCGTTGGGCCAGCAAAATGAAGCTGTGGGTCAGGGTCTGCAACATACGCAAGGCACCATGAGTTTTGGCGGCGCGGTAGCCATGCAAATAGGCGGCTGGACCGTCGGTGCAACCGTGATGCCGGATATTGCGCGCTACGCCCGCTCGCCGCGTGATGGTGCATGGGGCGCGGCTGGCTTTTTTATGTTTGGTTTGGTTGCAATCAGCGCGTTGTCCATTGTACCTGTGATTGTTATGGGGCAGCCGGACATCATACAAGCCATGTTATATTTCGGCGTTCCCGGTGTGACGCTGGCCGTGATTGCTTTATCGACATGGAGTACAAACGACAATAATTTGTATTCCTCTTCTTTAGGCTTGGCGGCGGTCATTCCGCGATTGCCCAAATGGAGTATTACCCTTGTCTGTGGTATTGGCGGCACCGTACTGGCGCTGTTCGATATATTCTCATATTTTGTTCCATGGCTGATGCTGTTAGGTGTTTTTATACCCTCAATCGCGGGTGTTTATATCGCCGATTATATATTCAACCGCGCACGATATAGCACCGCTTCCGTTTTGCCGGTACGCCTGAATGTTCCGAACGTGATCATATGGATTTTTAGCGTGATTGTAGCTTATATGACATTGTCCGTTGAGGCAGGTG
Organism: uncultured Pseudobdellovibrionaceae bacterium; assembly: GCA_964430725.1. Classification (GTDB taxonomy): domain Bacteria; phylum Pseudomonadota; class Alphaproteobacteria; order Micavibrionales; family Micavibrionaceae; genus CAYSGL01. The sequence goes on along the minus strand of CAYSGL010000023.1, from coordinate 5,496 downwards.
GCGCGGGGTATATGCAGCTTACGACACTTCCTCCCTTGGATGGTCTATGCGTTGCCTTTGCTGGCAGATTTCTGTTTGAAATAGTATCGAAATATCAGAGGAGATAAACCTTGACCGATCTATCGGGGAAAATTGCGCTGGTGACCGGGGCGTCGCGCGGTATCGGCGCGGCAGTTGCCAAAGCCTATGCCGGGGCGGGGGCGCATGTTGTCTTATTGGCGCGCACCGTCGGCGGCCTTGAGGAAACAGACGATGCCATCCGCACCGCCGGAGGAAAGGCGACGATTATGCCGGCTGATCTTGCGGACCATGAGGCGCTTGATGCGCTCGGTCCGACACTACTCAATCATTTCGGAGGATTGGATATTTTTGTCGGCAATGCGGGGTATCTGGCGACGCTGGGGCCGATCACGCATACCAGTGCGAAAGAATGGGCGATTTCCATGGATGTGAATTTAACGGCGAATTTTCGTTTGATCCGTACGCTCGATCCGCTGTTACAACGTGCCGGTGCGGGCCGCGCTATTTTTGTCTCGACGGGGCCGGGCGTAACGGCAGGCCGCGCCTATTGGGGCAGTTATGCCGTCAGCAAAGCAGGGCTGGAAGCGTTGGCGAAGGTCTATGCGGCGGAAGTCGAGCAAACCAATATACGGGTGAATATAATCGATCCGGGCGGCGTTCGCACCGCCATGCGCGCGCGGGCAAAACCGGGGGAAGATCCAATGACGCTGCCGATGCCGGACGACATTGTCGAACCGTTTCTTGATCTAGCCGCAGAAACTTGCTCTCGTCACGGCGAGATTGTGCGTATCGGCGCTTAAGCGGACTTGCGGATCGGGCGTGCTGTATCTTCACGCTGTATTTCGATGGCGGTAGGGAAGGGGATGGTGATGCCGTTGGCATCGAATGCTTCCTTGATGGCTTTGGTGATATCCCATCGCAGCGCCCAGTAATCGGTCGTCCGGCTCCAGAACCGAACAATCAGATCAATGGAAAAATCCCCCATTTTGCTGACCATGACTTGCGGTGCCTGATCGCCGTCCTGAATGATGCGCTCTTCTTTTTTCAAGACATCCATCACTGTTTCAAAGGCTTTGTTGATATCATCATCATAGCTGATACCCGCCAGCACATCCTGACGGCGAAGAAGATTGCGCGAGTAATTACGAATTTCCTGTCCCCAGATTGAGCTATTGGGGGCATAGATGTAAACATTGTCCGGCGCAGCCAGCTCGGTGCCAAACAAACTTAAGGATTTCACCGTGCCGCCGAACCCGCCAAATTCGATATAATCACCGACATTAAAGGGGCGCAGGATCAACAGCATTACACCGGAGGCAACGTTCGAGAGCGTCCCTTGCAGTGCAAGGCCAACCGCCAGGCCCGCCGCACCCATAACGGCAAGGAACGAGGCCATTGGAATGCCGAACAGACCGATAATCGTGATAACCGAAACGGCCATGATGGTGTAGCGGGTCAGCGCGGCGAGAAAACTTTTGAGGGTCGGGTCAATGCGGCGCACACCGTGGATGCGGTTGCTGAAAAATTTTCCGATAGTCCAGCCTGTGATAAGGATAAGCAGTGCAGCCAGAAAACGCATGCCCCATTCGATGGAAAATTCGATCAAGCCGCTTTCTTCGCTGAACAGCGCGCCGAGGTCCTGAATGTTCGGATTGTTCAATATTTCTTCCATGACAGAGTCCTTTTTACTTTTTATTGTCGTCACTATAGGGGTTTTTACTGGTGCGGATCAACAGGCGGACGGGCACGCCCGGCAAGTCAAAATCTTCACGCAGCGCATTGGTAATATAACGCTTATAGGTTCCGGGCAGCTCTTTTGACTGCGATACCCACATGGCAAAGGTCGGCGGACGCGTGTTGATTTGCGCGATATATTTGAGGCGGTTGGAGCGACCATCGACCAGCGGGGCCGGATTTTGGCTTTCGCGCGCGGCGAGCCAGCGATTGAGCTTGGCGGTTTTCACGCGGCGATTCCAGATGGCATAAGTCGTCAAGACACGATCCATCAACAGGTTGAGATTGCGCCCGTTCTTTGCCGATATCGTGACAAAGGGCAGTTTTTTAACCTGCGCCAGACCTGTTTCCAGTTTGTATTGGACCGTATCGAGCAGGTCTTCGCGGTTTTCGGCGATGTCCCATTTGTTCACAGCCAATATGAGCGCACGCCCTTCTTTCAGGATATGGTCGGCGATTTGCAGGTCCTGTTTTTCCAGTGGCGTGTTGGCATCGACAACCAGAATAACGATTTGCGCCAGACGGATCGCGCGCAGCGTATCTTCCACCGACATCTGTTCGATATTGTTATCGACGCGCGCCTTTTTACGCATGCCTGCCGTATCGACAAGCTTGATTTTCGTATCTTTATAAACCCAGTCGACGGCGATTGCATCGCGCGTGATGCCTGCTTCGGGGCCGGTCATAACGCGATTGTCTTTTACCAGTGCGTTGAGCAATGTGGACTTACCGACATTGGGGCGCCCAACGATGGCGATCTTGATGGGTTTGGTTTCTTCTTCCGGCTCGTCGTCTTCGAGTTCGTAATCCAGATTGCCTTCGAGTGCATCGAGTGCGTCTTCATCAAGGCTTGCACTATCCTCTTCGTCGGTGGCTGTGTCGTCTTCTTCGGGGAAGAAAGGGGAGAGCGCCTGATAGAGCTCGTGCATGCCAATATTATGTTCGGCGGACAGGGCGATCGGGTCGCCAAAACCAAGGCGCACCGCTTCGCCGATGCCGGCCATGGCCGCGCGCTCGTTCTCGCTTTTGTTCACGCCGAGAATAACCGGCTTTTTCTGTTTGCGCAGAAAAGCCGCGAAATGTTCATCCATCGGGGTTAGACCAGCCCGCCCGTCGATCATAAATAAAATGGCATCGGCGCGTTTGAGTGCTTCTTCGGTTTGCTTGCGCATACGGCCTTGGATGGAGTCGTCAAAATTTTCTTCCAGTCCGGCTGTATCGAGGACGGTGAAGGATCTGTCGAATAAAAGCGCGGGCGCTTCGCGCCAGTCACGGGTAACGCCGGGCGTGCCATCGACAATCGCCAGCCGCTTTCCGGCAAGGCGGTTGAACAGGGTCGATTTTCCGACATTCGGGCGGCCAACGATTGCTAAAGTAAAGCTCATGCCCGCCTTTGTAGGCGATTACCGGTACGCAAGCAAGGTTCCGTCATCGGCCAGTAAATATAGGGTGCTTTCGGCGACAATCGGCGGAATGGTCAGGTTTTTACCAACCGACCACTGGGTGATCAATTTTCCTGTATCGGGTGCAATTTCAGCAATCCGGCCCCCGGTGCCGGTAACGATCAGGCGTTCGCCGGCCAAAACGGGACCGCTCCAGAGAATGCGCGTAGCGCGTTTTTCCGGATTTTCATACTGTTTCATCTGGGTCACCCAGCGTACGGACCCGGTTTCCCGATCGAGAGAGAGCAGTTCGCCTTGCGATGTCAGGACAAAAACCGCATTGCCGGCAACCCATGGTGTGTCGGACCCCCCGATTTCACGCGTCCAGATGCGCATGCCTGTCTGGGCATCAATGGCGACCATGCGCCCTGCGTAACTGATGGCAAAGACGATCCCTTTATCAATGACAGGATAGCCGCTGATATCGGCAATACCGCTGAGTCCGCCGAGGCGCAACATGCTGGCCAGATTATCCGACCAGGCCAGAGAACCGTTTTCGACCCGAAGCGCGTAAATCTCGCCTGAGGTGAAGGCGGGGACAATCAAGCCGTCCTGAGCCGCAGGGCTTGCCCCGCCGACAAGACTGGCCGTTCCTTGAAGTCCCGTATAATCCCACAGGATCGTGCCGGACTTGGCATCCATCGCAACCAGTGTGTTGGTTTGTGTCACGACAAACACACGGCCGCCATCAATGGTAGGTGCGGCCCGCGACGGCGTCTCTATTTTCGTGCGCCAATAAATTTCGCCGCTGGCCGGGTTGACGGCCAGTATTTCATCATACCCGGCGGAGACATACAGAACGCCCCCGGAAAAGGCGAGGCCACCAGCAATGACGGACTCACGCTCGCCTGCTTTGCGAGCATCCGTTTCCCAGAGTTTCTGGCCGTTCTGCACATTGTAAGCGCTGAGCGTGTTATCGGTATCAAGCGCGTAAACCCGTCCATCGGCCACAACCGGCCTTGCGACCAGAGGCAGGCGTGTTGTGCTGCCGGCGCCGATATCGGCGCGCCACGCCAGCGAGAGTTCGCCGGGATTAAGCGCCAGATGCTGCATGCTATGATTGGGGTATCCGCCCGCTTGCGGCCAGAATTCATTGTTCCATGCGTCCGGCAGGGAGAAGGGGATTTGACCCTCTTCTTCAGGCAACAAGTCGCTTTGCATGGCCAGTACGGATATGCGTTCACCGGGCAGAGGGGGCGGCTCGGGATCGCCGAACCATGTTTCGCAGGCCGATACGCTGAGGGCTGTCAGCAACAGTAAGGGTAAGACAAGGGATCGGGACAGAGTCATGTGATTACTCCGCAGCTATCGATTGTTTGTAAATCTGGCGTAAGGCGAGGCCGCGCTGTTTGAGTGAGTCGGGAATACCGGCGTCACTCTCGGAAAAAGGGGCCAGCACGTCGTACGCTGCCTGAAAGTCTTGTCGGCTTGCATAAAGGCGCGCGGCTTCGATCCTGCCATGCCAGATGAACGGGCCGTCCGGACGATCAAGGACCGGCTTCAGGATGGATAGATGATCGGCTGCGTTCGCATCTTCAACCAGGCGAACATAATATATACGCGCCAGATCGCGCATATCACGGGGGAGGGTACGATTTTCAGCGGCCTGTTTATACAGCGCGGCGGCTTCGGCTTGTTTGCCTTCGGCGCTCAGGCGGCCGGCGGCGGTCAGCATGGCAATCGCTTCGGGACCGGAGCGGCTGTCTGCGATAATATTGTCCAGTGCCGATCCATCGCCGTCCTGATTGACTGCCGCGATAAGGCGGGCCGTTTCGGTTGCATCGCGATGATGATCCCATGTGCGCCAGGCCACGCCTATGGCGGTACCGATGACAAGGAGCACGGCGGCGGCGATCAGGGTCGGGCCGTATTCTTTCCAGAATTTTTCGGCTTTTTCGCGCTGGAGCGCTTCATCGACTTCGCGGAAGATATCGGACATAGGGTTCCTGTCTGGGTTGTACGTAAATCTGGCCCATTTTAGAGAGATGAAGCCTACCCGCCAAGGGTTAAATTATGATACAATGATGGAATGAAAGTCATTCCGCTTTCCTTGCAAAAACAAGCGCATAGCGTGGGTTACACGCGGCACGAATTCGGAGCCATTTTTCAGGTTTACTCGCAAAATGTCTATACGGGCCTGTTCAGGGATTTTTCATTTATCGAAAATGGGGGGCGCTATTTCATCTCGTTCCGCGAGGAAGCGGGCAAAACACCGCTGGTGACGATAGAAAAACGGCGCGTAGGGCCGGAGCGGAATTTGTTCATCGCCACCACGCCGGGACCGCGCGGGTCCATCATC
>CAYSGL010000022.1:0-10424 GCA_964430725.1 uncultured Pseudobdellovibrionaceae bacterium | reverse complement strand
CGCCAAAGGCAAAAAGAAAAGCGGCGAAGTCGTATCTCTCGATCAGTTCCGGAAGAAGTAGACCGCCACACTCTCTTTTCTTTGTCATCCTCCGGCTTGACCGGAGGATCCAGTGCTTTATAGCTCTAGATTCCCCGATCAAGTCGGGGAAAGACATTATTTTTATGGTTTAAAATATGCCCCCCACCGACTACCGACCACCGAGTGCCGACCACGAACCGCATCGCGTGTTGATTGCCCGCGACCAGCTGGTCGATGCCGCGCGCGATCATCGGGTTGTGCTGATCAAGGTTTATTATCCCGTCAATCATGGCTTGACCGGTTTGCCGGTTATCCTCTGGTCGCACGGGCTGGGCGGCTCTGTCGATGGAGCGTCTTTTCTCTCGCGCTTTCTTGCCAGTCACGGCTACGTGATTGTGCATGTCCAGCACGCGGGTACCGATTCCGGTTTGTGGGAGGGTAAAAAGGGCCACCCGTGGGATATTATCCGGCAAACGCATATTCCACGTGAAGCAACATTGAACCGCATGGCGGATATTCCCTTTGTTGTGAACCAATTGCCTGAATGGATGAAGGCGCATGAAGATATTGCCTGCCATGCCGATTTATCGACGCTGGGCATGTCGGGTCATTCGTTCGGGGCGCTGACAACGCAGGTCATGTGCGGCCAGATGTTCCCCGATCAGGCAGGAAAGCTTATGTCTTACGCCGAGCTGCGTTTCAAGGCGGGCATCCTCTACAGCCCGGTACCGATTGCGCATATGGCGCTGGATGATCCGCGCGATATTTACGGCACGATCAACCGCCCCTTGCTGCATATGACGGGAACGGATGATGCGTCGCCTATCGAGCATTTCGGCTATGAGCATCGGCTGGTGGTGTATGAACACGCGCCTGCGCCCAAATATCTGTTCACCCTTAAGGATGGCGACCATATGGTTTACAACGGCTCGCGCGGCAAACTGGGCGCGTCGGCCAATCGTGACAAGCACGAGGCTTTGATCAAAATCATGGCGCTTGCCTATTGGGATTCTCAATTAAAAGGCGACGCGGGCGCCGGGGAATGGTTGACTGGCGGTGCGATCGGCCCATATCTGGGAGACGATGGAACCTTTGAGTATGAAAGTTAATGTATATGTCTGAGCTTGCAATTGATATTCAAAACCTGGTGAAAACCTATGCGCCGTCGGGTAAGGCAGGCGCAAAACAGGCGTTGAGAGGAATTGATCTGCAAATTCCCAAGGGCTCGATTTTCGGCCTGCTCGGTCCGAACGGGGCGGGAAAATCGACGTTGATCAACATCATGGCGGGACTTGTCGTGAAAACGTCCGGGACGGTGAAAATCTGGGATCGGGACATGGATGTCAATCCGCGTAATGCGCGCGCCGCGATCGGCGTTGTCGCACAGGAAATTACGTTCGATCCGTTTTTCAGCCCGCGCAAGATGCTGGATATTCAAGCGGGGCTTTATGGCGTTCCGAAGGAAAAACGCCGCTCGATGGATCTGCTGGAGCTGGTGGGCCTTAAAGACAAGGCAGAGGCCTATACGCGCTCGCTATCGGGGGGGATGAAGCGCCGTTTGATGATCGCCAAAGCGCTGGTCCATAATCCGCCGATTCTTGTGCTGGACGAGCCGACAGCCGGTGTCGATGTCGAATTGCGTCAGATGCTTTGGGAAAAAGTGCGCATGTTGAACGCGCAGGGTGTGACCGTCCTGTTGACCACGCATTATCTGGAAGAGGCGCAGGAGCTGTGCGACCAGATTGCCATTATCAACCATGGACAGATTGTGGCCAACGACACGACAGACAAGCTGTTATCGCGCATCGACGGTAAGGAGCTGCGTTTTACGCTGGATCAGGATATCGCGGATGTGCCCGATATATTGCGTCCGTGGCAGGCGGAGATCAGCGGTCCGCGCAAAATCACCGTCCGGTATAATGCCGGCGAGCAGACAGCCGGCGAGGTGATTGCCGCCGTCCAGCAGGCAGGGCTTGGGATTGTCGATCTGAGTACGGTTGAAAGCGATCTGGAAGATGTTTTCCTGCAGATCACCCGCGCGGCTTAGGGCGTTTTTCATTGGGCCGTGCGCGGCGTTACCCTTCGGTCTCGGCGTGCTCATGGACAATCAGTCCATTTCGCGCGCCTATCGCCTCGGCTGCCTGGCGCACAACCCAAGCAAAAACACCCTATTCATAGGTGATAACAGCTTTTTTCTTGACCGTTTACCGCCGACTGTCTACCGATAACCTACGCGCCCGTAGCTCAGTCGGATAGAGCGTAGGTTTCCGAAGCCTAAGGCCGCAGGTTCGATCCCTGCCGGGCGCGCCAGCCTGATTTTTCCTGGATCATTTGAAGGCCCCCGTAAATCTTTCGGCAACACCATCCGCCAAAGGGTGTGAAGATCGCAATGGCAATGACGGGCAGGCTATAAGCCAGCCCGCCGACGATGATGTCACTGGCCCAATGCGCGCCGCTGATCAGGCGCGGCATGATAAAGAAAGGCGTGACGAGCAGGGCGAACAAACCCCATTTCCATCCGGCATAAAACCAGAACAGCGTCACCAGAATAATGCAGGAAATGCCGTGATCGCCCGGAAAGGAATCGCCGGACGCAACCTTGGCCTTAATATGCGGCTCTATTTCATTCAGATTGTGAAAGGGAAGGTCGGTGAGAGACGGGCTTTCCCGCCCGAATTCCATGAAGCTGGTTTCGCGCCGCGCCAGCGTCGTGATGGTCATATACAAGCCAACAAATAAGATGGCGGCAAAGCGCTTGCCCATATCTTCCCCCCAGCCAAAGGCAACATAAGAGAAAAGAACAACGACCAGAAACAAGGTGGATAGTTTGTCGTAGAGCTTTGTGTTGGCGTAGGCTGCGGTTTTCGACCACCAGCTCGATGTCAGAACTGTGCCGTTTAAGGCCAGAAACGCAATTTCATCCACCCATTGCCACATACTGCGGACCGGATCCCAGAAGAAAGTGATGAACAGGAGAGCCGCAACGACATGGCAAAACAGGAATTTATACCAGTGCCAGCGCGCATTAAACGTAAGGTTGCCTGAATGAAAAATGCTCATAACGATATCGCTTGTAGGATTTAACCTGAAAGAAACGACCTTACGAATTCATGCGTTCAATTCAAGCAAAAAAGGCCGTCAAGCGATGGTATGTTGTTTTAATATGGCAGATTGGCGCTTTTCGAGCGCTTGTTCATCAAAATCCGAGATGAGATCATTGAACAGCCGGTGCCAGTTTATTTCCGCTTTTAAGTGTAAGAAGACAGAGCCGAGGCCAAGCGCGGCGCGGTCCATAAAGACGAATTCGCGCGGTACGGCCACGCCGCCGGATATTTTCGAGAGTTCGCGCAGTTTTTTGTGAACTTTTTCGGCAGTCTCTCTGCCATATATGCCGTTGGTGACATCTCCGATGGGACGGATTTTATCATCCAGAATAGGGCCGTATAGAAAACCGGCCCATATATTCAATGTTTCAACCTGTTCCTTGGAGAGATTTTTAAATCCCCATGTTTCATAGGCATGGACGGCAAGGTCGTTATTGCCGGTTTGCAGGGCGCGGTAGAGATTGATGACGCCGCCGACGAATTTCGGCGGGAATATCCGCACACATCCGAAATCAAGCAGGTTGATGGTATCATCGGCCCGTACGGTATAATTGCCCAAATGGGGATCGCCGTGGATGATCCCGTAATAGTAAAGGGGCACATACCAGGCACGGAACATATTCATGGCAAGGCGGTTGCGTTGTTCGGGATGGGCATCGACAAAATTAAGAATCTTGTCGCCTTCCATCCATGTCGTGCAGAGCAGGCGGTCGGTTGATAAGTCATCGACGACGCAAGGGACATGGACACCATCTTCATCCGAGAGCATAGCGCCATAGAGTTTGCAGTATTTGGCCTCGAGCGCGTAATCAAGCTCCTCATACAGGCGTTCGGCCAGTTCCGCGTGAATGTGGCGCGTTTGAATTGATGCGTCGTATTTTTCAAAAAGAGAAAAAATGAGTTTCAACTGGGCAAGGTCGGCTTTGATCGCACTGGCCATATCGGGATATTGAAGCTTGCAAGCGATAGCGCGTCCGTCATGCGTCACGGCTTTGTGAACCTGGCCCAGGCTGGCGGCGGCGCTCGCTTCCCTATCAAATGATTTGAATTTGCTTTCCCAATCCGGTCCCAGCTCGGTTTTCATCCGGCGCCGGACGAACGGCCAGCCCATCGGCGGCGCATTGGATTGCAGCTGTTGGAAATCACGGGCATATTCCGGCGGCAGGGCTTCGGGGATGGTTGCCAGAATCTGGCCTACTTTCATCAGCGGGCCTTTTAATCCGCCAAGCGCGGCTGTGAGTTGGGCCGCATGGTCGGCGCGGTCGATATTCAGGCCGAGATATCGTTCACCCGCCAGTTTTGCCGCCAGCCCCGCCATGGTGCCGCCCACGCGCCCGTATCGCAAGACCTCGCGGCCTAAACTTTGTTCTCGGTTACGTTTCATCTTGTCCCGTTGAAATAGTCCTGATTAGATAGCAGGCAAGCATGGAAAATACGAATCATATTCGCGACAGCATACTGGACCGGCTCATCCCGCACGTGCCGTTCGATGGATGGAGCAAGGATGCCTTATCCCGCGCCTCGGCAGAGGCAGGATACGCGCCGGACATGGGCGAGGCGGTTTTCCCGTTTGCCATGGATGACGTCGTCGCCCATTTTGCCGATCGCGCCGACCGTGAAATGCTGGCTGCCCTTGAGGGGCAGGACATAAGCAGGGTGCGGGACAAAATTACGCAAGCAGTGCGCCAGCGCTTGATATGGCTGGAACGACATAAGGAAACGGAGCGCGCCGCCGTTGCCTATTGGATGCGGCCAATCCGCAAATATCGGGGAATGAAAATTGTCTGGCGGACGGCAGATTGCATATGGAATTGGGCAGGTGATACGGCAACCGATTATAACCGTTATACCAAGCGGCTCTTATTGGCCGGTGTTCTGACATCAACCGTTCTATACTGGCTGAAAGATAATAATATGGAGAACACATTTGCCTTTCTGGACAGGCGGATTGAAAATGTGCTGACATTCGGGACGTTGATCGGCGGGATGAAAAAGAGGCGCGCATGAAAATGAATTGGGAGAGAGTAGAGCTATTCATACAGGGCGTGTTCTTCCGCTTTTCGTTTCTTGTGTTTTTTGTGCTGTTTATCGGTGTGTTCGTTTATGCTTTTCACACGGACCGGCAGCGCGAGGACATAGGCGAGAGCGCCCCTTTTGCGGAACAAATCGCGGTTATTGAAGAATCTGCACAGACGATGGAAACGGATGCCGTGACCAAAGCGCACCGTACGCGCCGGGAAATGCAAACATGGCTGGTGGAATCCGTGTCTGAGTTGCTCAATCTTGATAACGCCAATATGGATACCGTGTTTCGTGCGGCCCGTCCGTATTTCACCCCGGCAGGATTCGATCAATATCAGGCCTATCTGCAAGGAGATGACATGCTGGCGCAGATCAGGCAAGGCCGTATGACATTGAGCGCGATTGTCGATCAGACGCCGCAGTTGTTAAATGAAGGGGTGATCGGCGGTGCGTATCGTTGGCTGTATGATGTGCCTGTCCTGATTACGCGCGCGCCAACTCAAGGCACAGCGCAGGCAACGCGGGGAATGGCGCGCCTGCAGTTGGGCCGGACAAACGACGAGGACAACCCGGATAAAATGGTGATTGAGAGCTGGCAACTATTACCGCGCCGATGAATTTTTCAATTTGACGCATCGCGGGGCGCTCTTTAAAAAACAATCTCAAGCAGAAGGAATTAAAATATGGCAGAGTCGAACGTAACGGCATTAAAGACGGATGATAGCGATGAGGGCGGCGTATCGGGCAAGCGCCTGAGAGCCTTTATCGAGCGTGTCGAACGTCTTGAGGAAGAAAAAGCGGCGCTGGCCGAAGATATTAAAGAAATCTATGCCGAGGCGAAGGCCACAGGGTTCGATACCAAAACAATCCGCAAGCTTATCCGGTTGCGCAAGATGGATGCCGAAAAGCGCCAGGAGGAAGATGCCCTGCTGGAGCTGTACAAATCGGCTATCGGCCTGATTTAACAGTCTTTTTCTCTTAACTTTCCAGTAAGCCTATCCGCGTATAATGGGCCCCGAAAAGGAGTGTTTTCGGGAAATGTCCGCTGTTGGGTTGAGCGCTGTATTGAATGATCTGGCCGGCGGGCGTGCCGGTCTGATCGCGCAGACTCTGGTACGCTCCCCGCCCTTGTGCGAGCTTGATATTTTCCTTCAGCAAGATGCGTTACTGGCCGATTTGAATCGTGCCTATCTTGATGCAAAAACACACCACAAGACGGTCCGGCATGAGCATGGGGCGGAGTCGCCCATGGCGGATATTGCCGCCGATCTGGAGGACAGCGCCTGGTGCGCCATGCAGACGCGCCTGATGGAATTGCGCCGCGATGGGGAGCTGATGCGGTTCGTACAAAAAACCATTTTGGATGAGCAACGCGCGGCACAAGAAAAACAGCGGGAAGATCAGGCACGGCAGGCACTTGATGTATATAACCGTCTGGAAGCCATTCGCCTGATCAAAGAAAAAAATAAGACCGCCCATATTTATGAATGGCTGGCGATGATCATCATCTTCCACCGGTTCCTGCGCTTGCCGTTTCCGGCGTTGGGTGTGCAGGAATACCGTGCAGCGGCCTAGTATCAACGGTTTTTAATAAGGTCCTCGACGACCGATGGATCGGCCAGCGTGGATGTATCGCCGAGATTATCCAGCTCGTTTGCCGCTATTTTGCGCAAGATACGGCGCATGATTTTTCCCGATCGTGTTTTGGGCAGGCCGGGCGCCCATTGAATGACATCCGGCGTGGCAATCGGACCGATAATTTTACGGACGGTGGCGATGATTTCTTTTTTCATGTCATCGCTTGGTTCCGCGCCTTCCATTAACGTGACATAGGCGTATATGCCTTGTCCCTTGATATCGTGAGGAAAGCCGACGATCGCGGATTCGGTCACGTCTGGATGTTCGTCAATCGCGCTTTCGATTTCCGCCGTCCCGAACCGGTGGCCGGATACATTGATGACATCATCGACGCGGCCCGTGATCCAGTAATAACCGTCCTCATCACGCCGCGCACCATCACCGGTGAAATATTTCCCGGGGAAGGTCGAAAAATACGTCTGTTCGAAACGGTCGTGATCACCGTATACGGTGCGCATTTGCCCCGGCCAGCTGTCGGCGATGCACAACGCACCTTCAACAGCGCCCGTCAGCACGTGGCCCTCATTATCAACGATTTCCGGTAACACGCCGAAAAAGGGTTTGGTGGCCGATCCGGGCTTGGTCGCGGTCGCGCCGGGCAGGGGCGTGATCATGTGGCCGCCTGTTTCGGTTTGCCACCATGTATCGACAATGGGGCATCGTTTTTCGCCAACGATTGTATGATACCATTCCCATGCTTCGCTGTTAATCGGTTCGCCGACGCTGCCCAGAATACGCAGGGATGCGCGGGATGTTTTATGCACGAAATTATCGCCTTCGCGGATCAGGGCGCGGATGGCCGTGGGTGCGGTATAAAAGCTGTTGACCTTGTGCTTGTCCACGACCTGCCAGAAGCGCGAGAAATCGGGATAGTTCGGCACGCCTTCAAAAATCAGGGATGTCGCCCCGTTCGCCAGCGGGCCATACACAATGTAGGAATGTCCTGTCACCCATCCGACATCAGCGGTGCACCAATAGACTTCACCGGGTTTGTAATCAAATACGATTTCATGGGTATAGGCGACATAGACAAGATACCCGCCCGTCGTGTGCAAAACGCCCTTGGGTTTTCCGGTCGAACCGGATGTATAGAGAATAAACAACGGATCTTCGGCGTTCATCGCCGCACAGGGGCAATCATCGGTCTGTTCATCAACCAGTTCGTGCCACCACACGTCGCGCGATTCATGCCATGCGATGTCGTTTCCAGTATGTTCGAGCACCAACACTGTATGCACATCGGGACAGGATTTAATCGCCTCATCGGTATTGGCTTTGAGCGGGATTCGTTTACCGCCGCGCATGCCTTCATCGGCGGTAATGACGATGTGCGATTCACAATCAAGAATACGGTCGCGTAAGCTGTCGGGCGAAAATCCGCCGAAGACGACCGAATGCACCGCACCGATCCGCGCGCAGGCAAGCATGGCATAGGCGGCTTCGGGCACCATTGGCATATAAATTGTGACACGGTCACCTTTTTTGACGCCGCGTGTAAGAAGGGCATTTGCAAGGCGCGAGACTTCGCCCTTCAATTCGCCGTAGGTGATTTTCTTGTCAATCGATGGGTCATCACCTTCCCATATCAGCGCGATATCGTTTGCCTTTTCGGGCAGGTGGCGATCGACGCAGTTATAGCAGGCGTTTAACATGCCATCTTCGAACCATTTAATAGAGACAGGCGAGCGGAAAGAGGTATTCTTGATAATAGTCGGTTTTTTGAACCAGTCGAGACGTTCGGCAATATTGGCCCAGAATATATCCGGTTGCTCTATCGATTGTTGATAGAGCGTTTCGTAGTCTGCGGCGGTAACGTGGGCTTCTTCAACGAGGCTGGCTGGCGGCGGAAATTTTTGTGCATCGTGTGTCATACCCTATGATACACCACGCAGTGCTTTTTAGTCTATGGGCTCTACCGGCAGGCCATTTCCTTTTTGAATGCGGCGCAACATAACAATGCCAACGCCTGAAATCGTCAGGGCCCCACCGATAATCATTTGTAAACTAATCTCTTCGCCAAGGAGAAGGTAGGCAAATACAACGCCGAAAATCGGCATCAACAGCGTCCATGGCGTTATCTGGCTGACAGGATGGGTGACGAGCAATCTTTGCCAGATGACGTGGGTTGCCGATAGCACAAAAACCTGTATCGACAAGATACTACCCAGCAAAACCCAGTTGTAATCGGTTATCGTCTGCCAGCTTTCAGGAGCGGACAGCCAGCTGATCAATAACATGGGAAGGGCGGCTGACAGATTGATGATCGCAATGAATGTCAGCGGGTGTGCGCTGTTGAGCGCTTTCATCCGGACATAGCAGATGGCGATAAACAGGGCGGACAGCAGGCCATAGATAAAACCGCGCGGATCGCCGACCAGTGACGGACCGCCGAACAGGATGGCAATGCCGGCAACGCCCAGCAAGATGCCCGTCCATGTTCGCCAGCCGATTGTCTCTTTTAAAAACAGCCAACCGATGAGAGTGACGAGTAGAACCTGTGCCTGAAGCAGGATTGACATGGTGCCGGCATCGGTATGCTCCAGCCCGGCATACAGAAAGCCTTGATGTAAAACACCCATCAGAAGTCCGATTTGGATCATAATCCAGGCTTGCCTGCGCCCCGGCCAGCGGATGAAGGGTAAAAAAATCAGCGATGTGCAGGCAAAACGGATGGCCAGAAAGGTGAGCGATTCCATTTCCTGCACGCCGGCGCGGATAGCGACGACATTGGCGCCCCAGACCGCAACAACGAAGAGGCATAAAGCGATGGTTTTTTGATTCATTTTATAAACCGCCCATTTTCAGGATGGTTTTCCATTCTTTTTCGGATACGGGAGAAACGGACAGGCGGCTTTGCTTTAGCAGGGCCATATTTTTGAGCGCAGGCGTTTCCTTGATGGTGGCGAGCGTGACGGGTTTTTTCAGCGGTTTGACCGCCTTGAAATCCACCATGCCGAAACGCCCTGTGTCATCGCTTGGGTCGGGATAATAAAGTTTGACCACCTCGACAATGCCGACGATCTCTTTCCCTTCGTTGGAATGATAGAAGAACGCCTGATCGCCGATTTTCATGGCTTTCATGTTGTTGCTGGCCTGATAATTCCGCACACCGTCCCAGTGCTCCACGCCTTTTTCAACGTGTTGCGCCCAGCTCCATTTAAAGGGTTCGGATTTAACCAGCCAGTAATTCATCTACACCCCTTCGGTTGCGCGCAAGGGACGATCAAGCATCCTTTCAATCATCTCTTCGACGGGCACTTCGTCACTCAGGCACGCATTCACAGCAGACGCAATCGGCATATCGACGGCGTTGTTCCTGGCCATCACGACCAAAGCTTTGGCGGTATGGACTCCTTCGGTGACGGAATGACGCTGGCTGAGGATATCGGCGAGCTTTTCGCCCTTGCCCAAGGCGGACCCCAGCGAGAAGTTGCGTGATTGCATGCTTGAGCAGGTCAGAATTAAATCGCCGACGCCGCATTGCCCCATCAGCGTTTCCTTGCGCCCCCCCATGGCGTTCGCGAGGCGCGACATTTCGGCGAGGCCCCGTGTCACGAGGGCGGCACGGGCGCTTTCCCCAAGACCGCGCCCTTGAATGACGCCGCAGGCGATGGCAATGACGTTTTTGACCGCACCGCC